>NZ_AP023027.1:2567500-2867500 GCF_014467075.1 Anaerostipes caccae L1-92 | reverse complement strand
ACCTTAAAGAGAGAACAGGACTATACCATTGATTATGAGGACAATACAAAAGTAGGAAAAGCAACTGTGAGAATCACAGGAACCAATGGATACACGGGAACAATTATAAAAAGTTTTTTGATTACAAAAGCGGAGAAAGCACCCAATATGCCTGCCGGGTTCCTGAATGTGAGTTACAGCAATGAAACGGTGTCTGATATTTTGCTGCCGGAAGATTGGGAATGGAAGGAGTCGGATAAGAGAAAAGAACTCATAGCCGGGGAGACAGTTACCGCTGCAGCAGAATATGTGGGAACTGATAAAGACTGTTATGAATCCACCAATGTAATGATGCGTATTACGAGGCTTGCATGTGCCCATAAAAATACGGAAGTAACAGGCAAAACAGAAGCAAGCTATGCGGCAGAAGGATATAGCGGAGATGTTTATTGTAAGATATGCGGAAGAATTGTGGAAAAGGGGAGGAGCATTGAAAGACTGAAACCAAGAAGTATTGCCGGAGCATCTGTATATGGTATCAGGACATTAAACTATACAGGGAAACCACAGACTTTACCCATAAAAGTGATTGTTTCAGGAAAAACTTTATCCAGGGATATTGATTATACGTTGAGCTACAAAAATAATACTAAGATTGGGACGGCAGAGGTATGGATTAAGGGCAAAAACATGTATTCCGGAAGTATCATAAAAAAATTTAAGATATCCGCACTAAAAGGTAGGATTTACTCTGTAGGAAGCATGAAATATCAGGTTATAAGTTCGGCGGGAACAGTTAAATTGATTGGCAGTTCGAGATCTAAAACATCCTTAAAAACGCTTACAATTTCGAGCAGTGTTAAAATTGGCGGAAAGAATTTTCGTATTACAGCCATTGGGGACAAAGCGTTTAAAGGATATAAAAAGCTTAAGAAAGTTACTGTTGGAAACAATATAGTGTCAATTGGAAAAGAAAGTTTCAGCGGATGTAAAAGCTTAAAGTATATTTATATTAAAACTGCTAAGCTTAAAACCATGGGGAAAAACGCCATAAAAAGTATAAATAAAAAGTCTGTTATAAAGGTTCCGCGAAAACAGTTGAAGAAGTACAAAAAGCTGATGAAAAGCAGAACCGGTTTTAAGAAGACAATGAAAATAAGAAAATAACTTTAAACAGGAGGTGTAAAAGATACAGGTGTTCAATTCATGAGCACCTGTATTTTCCATGTAAGTCAGTAGAATTCTCAGGTAAATTAAATTAAAACGTTTTCATAAAATTACATTTATATTATAATAGTTCCATATGGAGGTATGACATGCGCCTGTTAATTGTGGAAGACGAAGAGGATTTGAGAAGCATCTTAAAAAAGAAACTGATGAAAGAGCATTACACTGCAGATGACTGCGGAAATGGCCTGGATGCACTGGATTATATCAATATGGCGGATTATGACGGCATCATCCTGGATATTATGCTGCCTGGGATTGACGGACTGGAACTGCTGAAAAAGATCCGGGAGGAGGGCAATGACACACCGGTATTGTTTCTGACTGCAAGAGACGGCATTGAAGACCGCGTGAAGGGTCTGGACCTTGGAGCGGATGACTACCTTGTAAAACCTTTTTCATTTGAAGAACTTATGGCCAGGGTGCGGGTTATGATGCGGAGGAAACCGGCACTGGTTTCTAACCGGCTGACGATTGGTGATCTGGTTCTGGACTGTGAATCAAAGGAAGTTACCCGTGCAGATAAAAAGATATCTCTTTCCAGCAAGGAATTTATGGTCCTTGAATATATGCTGAGAAATCAAAATATTGTGCTGTCCAGGGAACAGATTGAGCAGCATGCATGGAATTATGATTTTGAGGGCGGATCTAATGTTGTGGATGTCTACATCCGTTATCTGAGGAAAAAGATTGACGAAGGATTTGGGTGTAAGCTGATCCACACGGTGAGAGGCGTTGGATACGTCCTGAGGAAAGAAGAATGAGAAGATTTTCGATTAAAAAAAGAGTAACCCTTTGGTACACAGGTATGATCGCTGTCGTGCTGGCAGCAGTATTTGCAGGGGTTTTCATATTTATCAATCAGCTGGAACTGTCCAAGACAGAGGAAGATCTACAGGGAATGGTGGCCGATTTTGCTGACGAGATAGAGTTCCAGAACGGAACCTATTATCTGGACCCGGAGGTAGACTATTATGACGACGGTGTCATGTTTTGTATCTATGATCAGGAAGGCAGGCTGCTGCACGGCAGTATGCCTGTGGAATTTCCCAAAGAGACGAAGCTTCAGTCTCATGAAGTCCGAAACATAAAGCAGGGAAGCAAGCAGTGGATGATCTATGACGCCGCTTACCAGTACGGGACCGGAAAGGCCATCTGGATCAGAGGAATCGTCTCTATTCACGGCATGGAACAGATCATGCATATGGTTCTGCTGGCCTTTTTAGCTGTATATCCGCTCCTGATTCTGGCCATTGGGCTGATCGGATACATGATGACGAAAAAAGCCCTGAAACCGGTGGATGATATTTGTACTACCGCAGGGGAGATCAGCAGCGGTGCGGATTTGTCAAAGCGCCTCCCGGAACCGAAATCGGAAGATGAAATGCGTCAGCTGACTTGTACGTTCAATGAAATGTTTGACCGTCTGGAGGCATCGTTTGAGGACGAAAAACAGTTTACGTCCGATGTTTCCCATGAACTGAGGACTCCGGTTTCTGTGATTATAGCCCAGTGTGAATATGCCCTGGAGGAAGATACACTCAGTGAAGAACAGAAACATGAGATTCAGATTGTTCTCCGGCAGGCTAAGAAAATGTCGGATCTTATCTCACAGCTTTTGATGATTGCCCGGTGCGAGAGAGGAAAAGAGAATTTCCAGTTTGAGCCTGTGGATATGAGTATGCTGGCAGAAATGACCTTGGAGGAACTGTCACAGAGAGCCGGTGAAAAAAGGATTCATCTGCTGAGTGAGATCGAGCCCGGACTCACAGCCAGAGGAGACCAGATGCTTCTGACCAGGATGCTGATCAATCTGGTGGAGAACTCCATTGACTATGGAAAGAGAAATGGGATCGTGAAGGTATCTCTGTTCAAAAAAGACGGGAAGATTCGGGGAATCGTGAAGGATGACGGGCAGGGCATCGGAGCGGAACATTTAGACAAAATCTGGAACCGTTTTTACCGTGCAGACAGGAGCAGGAACAGCCAAAACCAAGTCAGGGGTACCGGTCTGGGCCTGTCTATGGTAAGATGGATTGTCAGGATACATGAAGGACAGATTTGGGTAAAAAGCAAGGAAGGAGAAGGTTCAGAATTCATATTTGAATTAAAGGAAATGTAGTTATGGAGAAGAGAGAAAAGTTTTCATCGAGGATTGGATTTATCTTAATATCGGCAGGATGCGCCATAGGGATCGGGAATGTGTGGAGGTTTCCGTTTGTAACCGGGCAGTACGGAGGAGCCGCCTTCGTACTGGTATATTTGTTTTTCTTATTTGCGCTGGGTCTGCCGATCATGGTCATGGAGTTTTCGGTGGGGCGTGCCAGCCAGAAAAGTATTGCAACTTCATTCCAGACATTGGAGCCTGAAGGGACAAAATGGCATTGGTACAGTTACTTCGGAATGGCGGGAAACTATCTTTTGATGATGTTTTATACGACCGTGGCAGGATGGATGATCAGCTATTTCTTCAAGATGCTGAAAGGTGATTTTGTGGGAAAAAATCCGAAACAGGTTGAGGCCGTGTTCGGAGAACTGCTGTCAAAACCGGAAGTGCTGATCTTCTGGATGCTGGTCGTTATTGTTGTCGGATTTTTGATCTGTTCGCTGGGGCTTCAAAACGGGGTGGAAAAGATTACTACGGTCATGATGTCCTGCCTGTTTTTAGTCATCCTTGTGCTGGTCATAAGGTCCGTCACACTTCCGGGAGCATCAAAAGGACTGTCTTTTTATTTAGTGCCGGATTTTCAGGCCATGAAAGAGCAGGGGATTATGAAAGTAGTCTCTGCGGCGATGGGACAGGCGTTCTTCACACTGAGTCTTGGGATTGGAGCCATCGCAATCTTCGGAAGCTATATTGACCGGTCATACCGTCTGACAGGAGAAGCTGTCAGCGTTGCGGTATTAGATACACTTGTAGCTCTTATGTCAGGACTGATTATCTTTCCGGCCTGCTTTGCTTTCGGAGTGCGGCCGGACAGCGGACCGAACCTGGTATTTATCACACTGCCGAATGTATTTAACGAGATGCCGGGTGCCAGGATATGGGGAGCCCTGTTCTTCCTGTTTATGTCCTTTGCGGCGCTGTCGACCATTATCGCAGTATTCCAGAACATTATTTCTTTCGCACAGGATCTGTGGGGATGGACGATTAAGAAAGCCAGTATTTTTAACGGGATACTGATCACCATATTGTCGCTTCCATGTGCACTGGGCTTTAATGTCTGGAGTCACATCATGCCGTTTGGGGCGAACAGTACGATTCAGGATCTGGAGGATTTTATTGTGAGCAACAATATTCTTCCACTGGGGTCTTTAGTGTATCTTCTGTTCTGTGTGACAAAATACGGCTGGGGATGGAAGAACTTCAGTGAAGAGGCCAATGCGGGAAAAGGAATTAAATATCCGGAATGGACGAGAAAATATGTTACATTTATTCTTCCGCTGATCGTTATTTTTATATTTATACAGGGTTACATTGACAAATTTAAATAAAAAGGCAGAATATCAAAAGGGTCTTGGAATTATCCAAGGCCCTTTCTCTTTAATGAAGCTATAAATTGATGACGCTGCCTGTTTTCATATAGCGCACTCTTTCTTTCATTGTTTTTTTCAATATGCGGAAAGCGGGAATACCCGTGCAGTGGCCGGTATACACACAGGAGATACCCCGATTGAGAAGCTGTCTTCCCAGCGCTTGGATGCCTTCCGGCCGACCGCTCATACTGCCCGGACCCCGGAGTCCCATGGTGTGAAAACCGCCGAATACATAAGAGACTTTCTTACCCGTTGCCTTCAGGGCATGATTGACTTCATCAACGATAGAAACAACACCCGCATGGCAGCAGCTGTTGAACAGCACAAGATCATGTTCGCGTTCAAAGACGAGACTCTGTTCGTGGCTGAAATCATCAGGTCTGAAACTGTTTTTTGCCTTAATATACATGTGCCCGCTGCGGCCCCTTTCCGAAAGCCCGGGAATGTTGTGTGAAACTGTCCAGACACCGGGCTCTGTCTCTGTTGTGCCGGACACAAATCTAAGGCGGCTTCGATATTTTTCCAGGAGACCCTTCGGTACTCCGATGTATTGCCTGTAGAGCAGGAACTTAGAATAACAATTTTCTCTGACAGTATTTTGAAGATAAAGCACCGCTTTTGAATTCTCGGAAAAGAATTCACGGTATCCGCCGGAGTGATCATAATGGGCGTGAGAGAGAAAGGCCGCATCCACATCGGAAAGGCGGATGCCAAGCCGGTGCGCATTTTCTGCATACTGTCCAGAGGCGCCGGTGTCCAGAAGATAATTTTTTCCTTTGTATTCGATATGTACAGCCAGTCCGTGCTCTCGGCACAGAGAGTCCGGAGCCTGATTCTCAATGAGAGTCGTAATTTTCATATGATCTTCCTCCTGAAACGATGATTAATTGTCTGTTTTTTCCTTTGGTATCGCTACATTTAAGACGATAGCAACCAGAGCTGCGGGAACGATCCCGGAGCCGCCGAAGATCAGCTGAACCGCCTGAGGAAGATTTGCCAGGGCCTGGGAGTTGGCGCCGAGCCCATAGCCGAGTCCTAATGCCACAGATACGATGGTTACAATCCGGTTGCTTACTCCATCCTTGGTGATCAGCTGGATTCCGCTGACTACGATGGAAGCGAACATCATAACCGCAGCTCCGCCGAGAACGGATTGCGGCATGATAGAAACTAAAGCGGCAAGTTTCGGAAACAGTCCGCAGATCACGAGGAAGCCTGCGCCCATGGCGATAGAGTATAAATTGACAACCTTTGTCATTCCCACAAGTCCTACATTTTGGCTGAAGGATGTATTCGGAAGCACTCCGAAGACAGAAGCGAAGGAAGATCCCAGACCGTCACAGATTACACCGCCGGAGAGCTCTTTATCAGTAGCTTCTCTGGACAATCCGCCCTCAGTGATGCCGGAAATGTCCCCTATCGTCTCGACAGAAGTCACGATGAACATAATGGCGATCGGTATGATAGCTTTCAGGTCAAATACGATTTTGACGGGCATGAGTTTCGGAAGAGAGAACCAGCCGGCATCGGCTACTTTATCCCAGTTTAAAACCCAGGAAGCTGTCTGCACGGCACCCTCTGCGTTTGTATAAGTAGTGGGCAGAAATATGCCCATGACAGCGCAGAGTATGTAGCCCACGATAACACCGATCAAAATAGAGGAACTGCTGGTGACCCCTTTTGTGAAATGCTTTAAGACAACGATCACGATCAGCACCACGGCTCCCACAAAAAGGTTCGGGAGAGAACCGAAATCCCCTGCTCCGGATCCGCCTCCAAAAGAGTTGATTCCCACAGAGATCAGGGACAGGCCGATAGCCATGACCACAGTACCGGTGACCACAGACGGAAAGAACCTCCTGAGGGGCTTTAAGAAAAATCCCAGAACTCCTTCAAACAGGCCGCCAATAATGCTTGCTCCCAGAATGGCTCCGTATGCGGCTACTCCGCCGCCCATAGAGGCTGCCACTCCGGAACATACTCCGATAAAGCCGGAGCTGGTGCCCATGACGACTGGAAGGCGGGCGCCCACCGGCCCGATGGTGAACAGCTGTACAAAGGTTACGAGTCCGGCCACCAGCATGGCATTCTGTAAAATAGATACCTGAAGAGGGCTGCCTGCACCGATGCCGCAGGCACCGGCGATCAGGATGATCGGAGTCAGATTGCCTGCAAACATTGCCAGGACATGCTGCAGTCCTAAAAGGACGGCTTGAGGGAGGGGGATTTTTCCCTCCAGATCATGAGGGGACGTAAATGTTTGGTTTTTCATATTAATCTCCTTTTTTATATTAAATAATGAAGAAAACCGGAGATCAATGTACTCTTCCCTGAGAGAATTTTCTCCGATTTATCTATTTAAAGTAGCACAGCAGACGAAAAATGTCAAAAAAGACGCTGAATAGAAGAAAAAGCTATAAAAAATAAACGGGGAAAATATAAGATAAACGGTAATGAAATAGGGAAAATAAGGATGAGGAAAAGTTTTCATGACAATAAAACAGCCATTTATTACATTGACGCACACAAATCTGAAATATGATGTATAATAAATCTAAATTCAAGGTTCCCTCCCTTGAATTAGAGATAACCCTCTCTCACACATTAAGTGTATTTTGGTATAATGAAAGGCCTTCCATCGCCAGGTGGAAGGCCTTTCATTTTGTATACGCTCATACGCCAAAGTTTTCAATTCTTACTCAAGAGCTTTTGCAACTTCATAAAGCTTCATCCCATTAGATGCTTTGATCAGCACCACATCATGTTCTTTTAAATAATCCTTTAAATAAGATATCAGCTCATCATTGGAGGAAAACCATTTCGTTTTTAGTGAGAGATTCTTTTTTTGTGCAGCTTCTGCATATTCTTTGGAAAGGGTTCCGGTGATGTACAGATCCGTAATATCTGCCGTGCCCAAAAATTCGCCGACTTCCCTGTGGTAATCCGGAGAGTCCGGTCCCAGCTCCAGCATATCGGACAGAACCGCGACTTTTCTTCCGCTGTCCTGATAATCGGACAAGATTTTAAGACCTGCTTTCATGGAATCGGGGCTGGCATTGTAGGCGTCATCAATGACCGTGTACCCGTGTATTTTAAGGATATTCTGGCGCTGTCCGGAGAATGTGGCAAGCTGCCGTTTGATCGTTTCCATCGGGACATCATACGCAAGGCCAAGTGCGATTGCGGCAAGGGCGTTAGAGACATTGTGATTCCCAAGAACATTTAAAATGACCGGTTCCCTCATATCTTCATGCACGAAAGTAAAATGGGTCTGACCATTGATCTCTTTTGAATCCTCCGCACGATAGGAGCAGTCTTTTGAAAATCCAAAGAATTCATAAGGATGTGTCACATAACCGATGTGTTTTCGGATCATATCATTGTCGCCGTTCAAATACAGCACGCCGTTTTCAGGCAGACCGTTCTGGATATCCAGTTTTTCCCGGCAGATATTGTCCCGGCTTCCCATCTGCTCGATGTGGGAGACACCAACATTTGTGACTACCGCAGCGTTTGGGCGGATGATTTCTCCGAGGATTGTAATCTGTCCCGGTTCACTCATGCCCATTTCCAGCACCCCGATCTGATCTCTGGAAGTGAGACGGTCCAGAGTCAGAGGCACGCCCACCTGACTGTTCTGGTTTCCGACAGTTTCAAATACCCGGTATTTTCCTTTCAGTACATGGGCGATCATTTCCCGCGTCGTAGTTTTTCCGACACTTCCGGTAATGCCGATGATGGGCAGTGACATCTTGTTTCTATAAAAAGACGCGATCTGCTGCATGGCTTTTAAGGTGTCCGGCACTTTTATAATAGGATGAGGGCCTTCCGCCTGCTCGTGTTCCTGGGTCAGAGAAGCTCCCCCGTCCTTTAGGGCACTTTCTACAAACTTATGTGCGTTTACCCGCTCACCGACGATCGGTACGAATAATGTATGAGGCCCTACATCTCTGGAATCAGTGCTGAGACGATTGATTGGCATAGAGGCATCGCCGCATAAGAGAGTGCCGCCGGTTGCTGCTAAAATATCCTGAATGGTCATATGTTCCATAATCTTACTCCTTTAACTTCTTATCTTTTCTTTAGCATTATAGCACAGGATACGGATTTGTGGTAAAATCTAATCTGTATAGAAATGTTGTTCGATCAATTTAAGGAGGACACTGTTATGAGAAAGAAAAAACTGATATTTGCCGGACTTTTGGCTGTGGCAGCCGCCGCGGGACTGGCCGGATGCAGTAAAGATACGAAACAGGCAGAAAAGACCACTGCAGAGACAGCAGCCGGGAAGGAAAACACGACCAAAAAGAAAACGGCGTCAGGGAAAAAATCCGATGCCGCAGAGACAGATTCCAAGAAAACGGTTGTAAGAGAGTGCACGATTTATGCTCCGGATGACAACGTGGAGACCCTGATTAACGGAAAGGTCAAGATTGAGGACGTGACGGCCGGGAAGCTGCTGAAAGAGATGATTAAGATGGGGACTCTGGAGGAAGGGACCAGGATCAATTCCTTTCAGATTAAGAAGCAGACCGCCTATATCGACTTCAATAAAGCATTTGAGAAGACACTGCGTAAGATGGGAAGTTCCGGCGAGGTGCTGACGGTACAGGCAGTGACAAAAACCATCTGTGAGAATCTTGATGCTAAGGCAATGAAGTTTACGGTAGAGGGAAAAGTCCTGGAAACCGGACATAATATTTACGATGAGCCCCAGAGGCCGGGCGAAGAATAAGTACAGGAGAGAATTCCATGAGTTTTACACACTTACATGTTCATACAGAATACAGTCTTCTGGACGGCTCCAGTAAGATCAAGGAGCTTGTGCACCATACCAAGGAACTGGGGATGGACAGCATTGCTATCACAGACCACGGCGTCATGTACGGGGTCATTGATTTTTATAAGGCTGCAAAGGCAGAAGGAATTAAACCCATTCTCGGATGTGAGATCTATGTGACGCCAGGATCAAGATTTGAAAAAGAGGCCAGACAGGGCAGCAGCAATTACTTTCATCTGGTGCTTCTGGCAGAAAATGACCGTGGATATCACAATCTGATGAAGATCGTATCCAGAGGATTTACGGAAGGATTTTACTATAAGCCGCGGGTGGATTATGAAGTGCTCGAACGTTACAGCGAGGGACTTATTGCGCTGAGCGCCTGCCTGGGAGGAGAGATTCCGACTTACATCAGGGAAGGAGATTATGAAAAGGCGAAAGAGACGGCCTTGAGATTTGAGAGGATTTATGGAAAAGGCAATTTCTTTTTGGAACTGCAGGATCACGGGATCAGTGAGCAGACAACGGTAAATTCTGCGCTGATCAAGATGTCAAAGGAGACCGGAATCGAACTGGTGGCAACCAATGATATCCACTATACATTTGCGGAGGACGTGGAACCCCATGATATTCTGCTCTGTATCCAGACAGGAAAAAAGGTCGCTGATGAGGACAGAATGAGATATGAAGGCGGACAGTATTATCTCAAGTCCCCGGAAGAAATGGAGCGGCTTTTTCCGTATGCCAGGCAGGCAGTGGAAAACACCGGAAAGATCGCCGAGCGGTGCAATGTTGAGATCATCTTCGGTGAGCAGAAGGTGCCGAAATTTGATGTGCCGGAAGGTGATACATCGACTTCTTATTTAAGAAAGCTCTGTGAAGAGGGCATCTGCCGCCGCTATGACGATGTGACTGAAGAACTCAGGGAGCGCCTGGAATTTGAGCTGAAAACCATTGAAAATATGGGATATGTGGATTACTTTCTCATCGTTTGGGATTTTATTCACTATGCCAAAGAACATGGTATTGCCGTAGGTCCCGGCCGCGGGTCCGCAGCCGGAAGTATTGTGTCTTACTGTCTGGAGATCACGGACATCGAGCCGATCAAATATCAGCTCCTGTTCGAGAGATTCCTGAATCCGGAACGTGTTTCCATGCCGGATATTGATATCGATTTCTGTTATGAGCGAAGACAGGAAGTCATAGACTATGTGGTTGAAAAGTACGGCAAGGATAAGGTTGTTCAGATCATTACATTCGGAACTATGGCAGCGAGGGCCGTGATCCGTGATGTGGGCAGGGTTCTTGATATTCCATATGCAAAGGTAGACGGGATTGCAAAGATGGTGCCCAATGAACTCAATATCACCATCGAGGGGGCACTGAAAAAAAGTCCTGACCTGAAGAAGGCATATGCGGAAGACGAGGAGACCAAGTATCTGATTGACATGTCCAGGAGGCTGGAAGGCCTGCCGAGACACGCCTCCATGCATGCAGCAGGCGTGGTGATCGGCAAAGACTCCATCGACGAATTTGTGCCTTTGGCGAAAGGAGCGGATGACGCCGTAACGACCCAGTTTACGATGACAACCATTGAGGAACTGGGACTATTGAAAATGGATTTCCTGGGCCTAAGGACTCTTACCGTTATCCAGGATGCAGTCCATCTGATCGAGAAAAGGGAAGGGAAGCCCTTCGACATAAATCAGATCGACACAGAAGATCCCAAGGTATATGAAATGATCAGCCAGGGGCGGACGGAAGGCGTGTTCCAGCTGGAAAGCGGCGGAATGAAAGCGTTTATGAAGGAACTGAAGCCGGAAAGCCTGGAAGAGATCATCGCCGGAATTTCCCTTTACCGTCCGGGGCCTATGGATTTTATTCCGAGATATGTAAAAGGGAAGGTGGACAAAGACAGTATCCGCTATGACTGCCCGCAGCTGGAGAAGATCCTGAAGCCTACGTATGGCTGTATTGTATATCAGGAACAGGTCATGCAGATCGTAATGGAGCTGGCCGGCTATACTCTTGGCCGCAGTGATCTTGTCCGCCGTGCCATGTCCAAGAAAAAGGGCGATGTCATGGTTAAAGAGCGGAAAAATTTTGTCTACGGAAATGAAAAAGAGGATATCCCGGGCTGTATAAAAAACGGAATCGATGAGAAGACGGCAAATCATATATGGGATGAGATGCTGGACTTTGCTAAATATGCTTTCAACAAGTCCCATGCGGCAGCCTATGCGGTCGTCGCCTACCAGACCGCTTTTCTGAGGTGTCATTATCAGAAAGAATTTATGGCCGCATTGCTGACCTCTGTTTTGGGAAATACTAATAAAGTATCTGAATATATCTATGCATGCAGGAAAATGGGAATTAAGATTCTTCCGCCGGATATCAATAAGGGGGAAGGCGCATTTTCTGTGGATGACGGATGTATCCGGTATGGACTGAGTGCCATAAAGAGCCTTGGAAAGCCGGTCATTGAAGAGATTTTACGGGAAAGATCCGAGGGCGGCAGCTACAAGAGCCTGAGGGATCTGATAGAACGGCTTTCCAGCAAAGAAATGAACAAAAGGACCGTGGAAAGCCTGATAAAATCCGGAGCGCTGGACGAACTTGGATATACAAGGAAACAGCAGATGTTCGTATATGCAAGTATTTTGGAAAGCATCCAGAAGGAGCGGAAGCATGAGATATCCGGGCAGATGAGTATTTTGGACTTTATGTCGGAGGACCAGCAGAAGAACTTTGAGATAGAATATCCTGACGTTGGGGAATTCGATAAAGAGCAGAGACTGGCCATGGAAAAAGAAGTGCTTGGGATCTATGTAAGCGGACATCCGCTGGAAGATGATGTGGAGATTCTGGAGCGGCTCACAACGGCCAGCACTGCAGATTTTACAGCTGAGGAGGACACGGGACAGCCGGTGCTGAGGGATAAACAGACTTGTATTATCGGCGGCATCATCAGTGATATGAAGGTGAAACTCACCAGGACCAATCAGAATATGGCATTTCTGACACTGGAGGATCTGATGGGAACGGTTGAGGTCATTGTTTTCCCCAGAGAATTTAATAAGTACCAGCACCTTTTGAAGGAGGATGCCAAAATCTTTGTAAAAGGAAATACTTCGATTTCGGAGGAAGAGAGCAAGATGGTCAGCAGCCAGATTACTGTGTTTGATGATCTTGCACAGGAAGTCTGGGTGCAGTTTGATGATAAAGACCGTTTTTTTGCAGAACAGGACCGTTTTTATGACATTCTGAAATCACATCAGGGCAGCAATCCTGTCATCGTCTACTGTCGGAAAGAGAGAGCCGTGAACAGGCTGGACCGGATGTATGCGGTAAACAGTGAGGATGAACTCATTTATGCTCTTGGAGAACAGTATGGGAAGGGAAACATCAGAGTCAAGAAGACAGGGTTAAAATAATTATATTGAAAACTTTTAACAAATGCATTAAAATGAGTCTAACAAAATATAATTTTATGCTATTATTTGGAGGATTATAACATGGGAACACCGAAAGTAAGAACAATTGGAGTACTGACCAGCGGAGGAGATGCACCGGCTATGAATGCTGCCACCAGAGCAGTCGTAAGGGTCGGCCTGGAGCGCGGTTTAAATGTAAAAGGTATTAGAAAAGGTTATAATGGGTTATTGAATGAAGATATCATCGATCTGACTTCAAGACATACTGCAGACAGTATTTCACGGGGAGGCACAATTTTATTTACCGCCCGCTGTGATGAGTTTAAGACACCGGAAGGACAGAAGAGGGGCGCAGAAGTGTGCCGGGAACAGGGGATCGACGGACTGGTAGTTATCGGAGGAGACGGTTCTTTCCAGGGAGCCCAGAGGCTTGCGGAACTTGGAATCAACACCATTGGAATTCCGGGAACCATCGATCTGGACATTGCATGTACCGAGTATACAATCGGTTTTGATACGGCAGTCAACACAGCCATGGAAGCGATCGATAAGATCAGAGATACATCTACATCCCACGAGCGTTGCAGCATTGTCGAGGTTATGGGACGGGGTGCCGGATATATCGCACTGTGGTGCGGAATGGCAACAGGAGCAGAGGATATCCTGATTCCTGAAAGTTTTGACGGCAATATGCCGAAGCTGGAACAGCAGATCATTGAACACCTGCTCAGGAACAGAGCTTTAGGAAAGACACATCACATGATCATTAATGCAGAAGGTGTCGGACACTCCTACGGTATGGCCAAGAGAATTGAGGCGGCTACAGGAATCGAGACAAGAGCTACTATTTTAGGACATATGCAGCGAGGCGGAAGCCCGACAGCCAAAGACAGGGTATATGCTTCTATGATGGGAGCTTATGCGGTGGATCTCTTATGTGCAGGAAAGAGCAACCGCATCGTCGGATACCAGAACGGCAAGTTCATGGACATCGATATGGACGAGGGACTGGCAATGGAAAAGCATGTGGATGATTATCAATTACAGATTGCCCATTTACTTGGAAAATAAAAAGATTTTATGGAAAAAGCGATCTTTTAAAGATGGCTTTTTCTGTATGTAAGGAGAATTGAAAGGGAATGAAAAAGATTAAGCCGGTCCATATTATTTTGTTTGGATTCTTATTTGTCATACTGATTGGGTCTGTGCTGCTGACATTGCCGATTTCGTCAAAAAGCGGCGAAGCCACGCCGTATATTAACGCACTTTTTACATCGACAACGTCAGTCTGTGTAACCGGACTGGTGGTTGAGACGACGATGACTTACTGGAGCACCTTCGGCCAGCTTGTGATCCTTGTGCTGATACAGCTGGGCGGACTGGGCGTGATTACATTTACCACAGGAATGTTCCTGTTTCTGAAAAAAAAGCTGACAATGAAAAACAGGATGCTGATTCAGGAGTCCTTCAGCTTGAATACAATGTCCGGCCTTATTGAGCTGGTGAGGAAGATTTTAAAAGGTACTTTTATTATAGAGGGAATCGGTGCGGCGCTGTTTGCAACCCAGTTTATCCCTGAGTTCGGTGTGAGATACGGCATCTGGGCATCTGTGTTTAATTCTGTATCCGCATTCTGCAATGCGGGCATCGATATTATACAGACCGACAGTCTGAGAAGCTATATTACGAATCCGGCTGTGAATTTTACGGTCATGGGACTGATCGTGCTGGGCGGGCTTGGTTTTATTGTGTGGAGAGACCTGCTCAGGGTCTTCCGCGGATTAATTCACAGGGAGTTTCCGTTAAAAAGAGCTTTTGGGAAATTGAAGCTGCACTCTAAAATCGTGCTGTCTACTACGGTCATCTTAATTTTTATTGGTACAGTCTTCATTTTTATCTTTGAATTTGCAAATACTAAAACCATAGGCAATCTGTCACTTGGCAATAAACTGATGGCATCCATGTTCCAGTCTGTCACGGTGAGGACCGCAGGATTTGAGACAGTGCCTCAGGCTGCACTGACAGAAGGATCTTCACTGATCTCTATGATCCTAATGTTTATCGGAGGATCGCCGGTGGGAACGGCCGGAGGAGTAAAGACTGTGACGTTTGTTGTGTTAGTATACTGTGTGCTTGTGACAGTGAAGCAGGAGGGTGCGATTCATATATTTAAAAGAACGATACCGATGACAGTCATACCGAAAGCACTGACCATTATCTGTGTCAATTTGATTGTACTGCTGTCTTCTATTTTGGTCGTACTGGTATCCGATTCAGCCTCCTTTATGGATACATGCTATGAGTGTGTCTCTGCGCTGGGCACTGTGGGTCTGAGCAAAGGTCTGACCCCGGACTTGAGTGTGATCGGGAGGCTGGCGATCATCATCACCATGTATCTTGGCAGAGTCGGGCCGGTGTCTCTGGCAGTCGGTTTCGCAGTCCGCGGAAAAAAGAAAGTATTGGCAACATATCCGGAAGAAGATATAATTTTAGGATAAAGGCATTGTTCACATGATTTTCGTTCGGCTCTTAGAATGCCTCACTCCAATCATGTGAACAATGGAGATAGTTTCTACAGTACAAATTGTGTTTTGCAGGAATATATTTTATACGATGATATATAAAGGAGTAAGAAAGATGGGAAAATCATATGCGGTGCTCGGCCTCGGAAAGTTTGGAAAGAGTGTGGCTCTGAACCTGATGAAAGACGGCGCCGAAGTGCTGGCAGTGGATCAGAAGGAAGAATTGGTCCGGGATATTGTGGATTATGTCACCTGCGCAGTCTGTGCGGATGTTACGGACATGGAGGTGATGAACAGTATCGGTCTGGAAGAAATGGATGGGCTTGTCATTGCTACCGCGGAGAGTCTGGAGGCCAGTGTGATGGCTTTGATGATTGCTAAAGAGATCGGAGTTCCGTATATTCTCGCCAAAGCCGATGGCAGACTGAAAGGAGAGATACTCAAAAGGATCGGTGCCGATGAGGTGGTATATCCGGAAGAAGAGATGGGAGCAAGGACTGCCTACAATCTGGTCAGCGGGAAAGTGATGGATCTTTTTGACCTTTCCTCAAAGACGAGTATTGTAGAGATTCACCTGAAAAAGGGATGGGTCGGAAAAAATCTGCGCCAGCTGGACATCCGGGGGAAATACAACATCAATGTAGTGGCGATTCACAGCGGCGAGGACTTTAACGGAGCGCCGGATCCCGATCAGATTCTGAATGAACGTGACAGCCTGATTGTCATCGGGAATAAAGAGGACTTAATCAAGCTCAGATAAAGGAATAACTTATGATTACAACGGTACAGAATAAGCAGATCAGACAGGTGATAAAGCTTAAAAAAAGTTCCAGGGAGAGGAAAAGAACCGGATTATTTGTGGCTGAGGGCCTTCGAATCTTTCGGGAGATTCCGGAAGAGCAGAGGGCAAAGGTTTTTGTTTCCAGTGACTTTTTAAAGCTGCATGGGGAAGAACTGAAAGGTATTCCGTTTGAAGAGGTTTCGCCTAAAGTGTTCCGTGAGATTTCGGATACGGAGACGCCTCAGGGGATCTTGTCCCTTGTGAAGATGAAACAATCGACTCTCTCTGAGATACTAAAGCGCAGCGGAAGCAGTATTCTTCTTCTGGAGAATCTGCAGGACCCGGGAAACCTGGGGACGCTGATTCGGACGGGAGAAGGAGCCGGTGTGAGCGGCATCATCATGAGCAGGGATACTGTGGATATCTATAATCCTAAAGTCATAAGATCTACGATGGGCTCTATATTCCGGGTTCCATTCACTTATACAGAGGATCTTGCCGAAACGGTGGAGTATTTAAGGCAGCAGTCGGTACATGTGTATGCGGCACACTTGAACGGCACAGACTATACAGATGAATCATACGATAAGATCAGCGCATTTCTCATCGGCAATGAGGGGAATGGACTGACAGACAGAATTGCGGCGCTGGCAGACAAGAGGATCAGAATTCCCATGGAAGGCCGGGTCGAATCATTAAATGCAGCTATGGCCGGAGGACTTCTTATGTATGAGGCCAGGAGGCAGAAAAAAGGAGGTAGCTGATTATGTATACGGTATACTGGTTGATTGCGGTAGCTGTTTTCCTGTTGCTTGAAATTCTGACATTGGGACTTACAAGTATTTGGTTTGCGGTGGGATCTTTAGCAGCAGCCATCGGTGCGGGGCTGGGTCTGCCGTTTTTCGGGCAGCTGATCCTGGCTGTGGCAGTTTCCTGTGTGGTTTTTGTATTTGCAAGGCCATGGGCCCAAAAATATCTGAACAACAAGACGGAAAAGACCAACGCAGAAAGCCTGATCGGGAAGACAGGAATCGTAAAGAAAAGAATCGTCAATATCAAAGGACAGGGAATGGTCTATATCCAGGGAATGGAGTGGACAGCGCGTTCTGCCGATGATGATGAGATCCCGGAAGAGACAGAGGTAATCGTAGAGGAAATTCAAGGCGTGAAACTAATCGTGAGCAAGAAGTAGGAGGTGCAGAGTGTTTATTTTATTATTGATCTTATTTTTTATTATCATCATGGCGATGCTTTCCAGCATCCGGATCGTTCCGCAGGCAAATGCCTATGTGGTGGAACGTCTGGGAGCATTCAAGGAAACATGGTCTGTAGGGCTTCACATCAAGGTCCCGTTCATTGACCGTGTGGCAAGAAGAGTTAACTTGAAGGAACAGGTTGTGGATTTTCCGCCTCAGCCGGTCATCACGAAAGATAATGTTACCATGCAGATCGACACCGTAGTTTACTTTCAGATCACAGATCCAAAGCTCTATTCCTACGGAGTCGAGAATCCGATCATGGCGATCGAAAACCTGACGGCTACAACACTTAGAAACATCATCGGTGATCTGGAACTCGACCAGACACTGACATCCAGAGAAACGATCAATACAAAGATGCGTGCTACCCTGGATGAGGCGACAGACCCATGGGGAATCAAAGTCAACCGTGTGGAATTGAAAAACATTATTCCTCCGGCAGCAATTCAGGATGCCATGGAAAAACAGATGAAAGCGGAAAGAGAGCGGAGGGAGGCAATCCTTCGTGCGGAAGGTGAAAAGAAATCTTCTATTCTTCGTGCAGAAGGACATAAGGAATCTGTGATCCTGGAAGCAGAGGGTGACAAAGAATCTGCAATTCTGCGCGCAGAAGCGAACAAAGAAGCGACGATTAGGGAATCAGAAGGCCAGGCGGAAGCGATCAAACAGATCCAGCAGGCGAATGCAGATGGTATTGAATTCTTAAAGAAAGCCTCTGCAGACAACGCAGTTCTGCAGTTAAAGAGCCTGGAGGCATTCGCAAAAGCGGCTGACGGAAAAGCGACAAAGATCATTATCCCATCAGAAATCCAGGGTATCGCAGGACTGGTGAAATCTATCACAGAAGTGGCTGAAGATCAAAAACCGTCACTAAAAGACCAAATTGAAGAGAGTTTGACCAATTCTTCAAAATAAGATATAATATTTATTAGTGTGTACTTTTTCATAACGGAAAGACACGAATATTATCATTTAGGAGGAAAAAGGAATGAGATTGAAAAAAGTTTTAGCAGTAGGTCTCGCAGCTGTCATGGGAATCAGCCTGGTTGCATGCGGCGGCGGAAATAAGAAAGACTCCAAGGAAAAGACATATAAGATTGCGTCTGACACCACATTTACACCATTCGAATTTGAAGATAAGGATGGAAACCGTGTAGGAATCGACCTTGATTTATTAGAAGCGATTGCAAAAGAAGAAGGATTCAAATACAAAGTGACTGCAGTAGGATTTGACGCTGCCATGGCTTCTGTGGAGTCCGGACAGAGCGACGGTATGATCGCGGGTATGTCTATCACGAAGGAAAGAAAGCAGAAATATGATTTTTCTGAGGCTTACTACGATTCTAAAGTAGCTTTCGCTGTGAAAAAGGGCGGAAAAACATTTGATAATATAAAAGACAAGAAAAAAGCAGAAAAAGAAGCACTTTCCAGCCTGAAAGGAAAGACAGTAGCAGCAAAGGTAGGTACGGTAGGTGCCACATATGCCAACGAAAATGCTGAAAAATATGGATATAAAGTAAGACAGTTCAAGGATTCACCGACCATGTACCAGGCAGTGCTGACAGGAAATGCAGCTGCATGTTTTGAAGACTTCCCTGTCATTTCTTATCAGATCGGTCAGAAGAATCTTAAATTACAGGTTGCTTTCACATCCGAGAGCGGAAGCCAGTATGGATTTGCTGTAAAGAAGGGCAAAAACTCTGAACTTGTAGAGAAGTTTAACAGCGGATTAAAGAAGATCAAAGACAACGGAAAATATCAGGAAATTGTAGATAAATATACAAAGACTAAGTAGGCGGACAGATTATGAACTTTATAGAACTATTTCAACAGTATTTTCCGTCATTCTCGACGGCGCTGGGACTGACACTGCAGCTTGCCCTGGCTTCTCTGATCTGTGCCAGCATCATCGGTATTATTTTTGGTATGTTCAGCGTATCAAAAAACAAGATACTGAATATTATCTGCAAAATTTACGTAGATATTATCCGGGGAACTCCTCTTGTCGTACAGGTATTTATTATGTACTATGGAGTGGCGGGAGCCTTTCTGCAGCCTATGGATTTAAACTGGGATGATTTCGGAGGTCCTTTTGTGGCTGCCGTTGTAGCCCTCAGTTTAAACGCCGGAGCTTATATGGCAGAGATTGTCCGGGGTGGAATCGAATCTGTGGACAAGGGTCAGATGGAGGCAGCAAGGAGTCTGGGACTGCCTTACGGGAAGGCTATGTCAAAAGTAATCCTTCCTCAGGCTATCAGGACCATGCTTCCATCCATCATTAATCAGTTCATCATTTCCATTAAGGATACATCACTGGTTTACGCTATCGGTATCCGGGAGCTTACGATGAACAGCCAGATCATTACTGCAAACGAGCCGACCTCTGTCATGAGCATTTATGTGATGGCAGCCATCTATTACCTGGTGATCTGCACCATCCTTTCTAAGGTGGCAAATATTGTGGAAAGGAAGTTGTCTTATGGAAAATAAAGATAATAAAAAAGTGAAGGTTCAAGTAAAAGGGCTGGTCAAGAGTTTTGGTGAGCTAGAGGTATTAAAAGGAATGGATCTGGAAGTCGCAGACGGAGAGGTCGTATGTCTGATCGGACCTTCCGGTTCCGGAAAGAGTACATTTTTAAGGTGTCTTAACCGACTTGAAACGATCACCGGAGGAGAAGTTGTTGTCGACGGATTCGACATCACAGACAAGGGTACAGATATTAATAAAGTGAGAGAGAATATCGGCATGGTGTTTCAGCATTTTAATCTGTTTCCTCACAAGACCGTGCTGGAAAACATTACAATGGCTCCGGTACAGTTAAAGAAAATGACATTGGACGAGGCCAAGACGGTCGGAAGAAATTTGCTGAAAGATGTGGGACTCGAAGAAAAGGCTGATGTCTATCCGGCACAGCTTTCCGGAGGACAGAAACAGCGTGTGGCGATTGCGAGGGCGCTTGCCATGCATCCTGACATCATGCTGTTTGATGAGCCGACCAGTGCACTGGACCCGGAGATGGTCGGTGAAGTTTTAAATGTTATGAAACAGCTGGCCAAGAATGGAATGACCATGGTTGTTGTGACACATGAGATGGGCTTTGCGAGAGAAGTTGCGGACCGTATCATTTTCATGGACGGTGGATATATCGTCGAACAGGGAGAACCGCATGAACTGCTGGCCAATCCAAAGGAACCAAGAACCATCAATTTCTTAAATCAGGTATTATAATAAACGATACAGAGCAACCGCTTCTTATGACGATGATAAGAAGCGGCTGTTTTTATTCCATAGGAAAATTCGTCCTATGGAATAAAAGCCCTGCGGGCAGAATGCACAGCTTCGCGCGCTGAACAAAAGCTGTGTTTAGAAAAAATTGGTTTGCGAGGTGTGCGAAGCACACTTTTGTTCTTCTATAAGGAGGTTTCTTATGAAAACAATACTGTGTTACGGAGATTCAAATACATACGGCTATAATCCGGAAAATGGTTTCCGGTATCCATATGACTTGAGATGGACGAGTATATTAGAGAAAAATATGGAGGGACGGGCCAGGGTGATTCCGGAGGGCCTCAACGGAAGGACCACCTGCTTTGAAGACGAGATCCGTCCGGGCAGAAATGGTTTTGCCTATCTGGAACCCTGTCTCCATTCGCACGGGCCTCTGGATCTGGTTGTGCTGATGCTCGGAACAAATGATCTGAAGATCCGTTTCCAGCTGACCCCGGTGGATATTGGGAAGGCCATTGAACGGCTGGTCAAAAAGATACTTGAGATCACTCCGCAGAAGAGAGAGGATGGAAAGCCGTCTGAGATCCTTCTGGTGTCGCCGATCCTGATCGGGCAAAATATAAGCGAAGTGGCAGACGGAGAGACTATGGGTTTTGAGAGGGCTTATGAATATTCCAAGCGCCTGGCGCCTGTTTATAAAGAATGGGCGGACCTTTATGGTATTCATTTTATGGATGCCGCACAGTTTGCGGAACCGTCCGAAAAAGATGCATGCCATTTGAGCGCGGAGGGGCACAGAAAGCTGGGAGAAGCCATCAGTAAGGCTTGTGAAAACATATTGGGTGCTATATAATGATTGTTATGCAAAGTCCATAAAACGGAGGAAGAAAGATGAATTTAAAAGGAAGAAATTTTTTAACACTGAAGGATTTTACCCCGGAAGAGATCAGTTACCTGCTGGATCTTGCGGCACAGTTAAAAGAAGATAAGAAAAAAGGGATCACAGGAGATAGTTTGAAGGGTAAAAATATCGCCCTTATTTTTGAAAAACCGAGCACTAGGACGAGGTGCGCATTCACCATCGGATGTATCGATGAAGGCGGACATCCTGAATATTTAGGAAAGGACGACATCCAGCTTGGGTATAAAGAAAGTGTAGAGGATACGGCCAGAGTCCTCGGAAGAATGTTCGACGGAATTGAATTCCGGGGATTTTTACATGAAAATGTGGAAAAGCTGGCGAAATACAGCGGTGTTCCGGTATGGAACGGACTTACTGATGATTATCATCCGACACAGATTTTGGCAGACTTTCTGACTCTGAGAGAACAGTTCGGAGAATTAAAGGGATTAAACTTCGTTTTCGCAGGGGACGGACGCAATAACATGGGCAATTCGTTAATGATCGGATGTGCAAAGATGGGGATTAACTTCACCTGTCTGGCGCCTAAGAGCCTGTGGCCGAAAGAAGAATTAATCGAGCAGTGCAGAACGTATGCCAAGGAATCCGGAGCCAAACTTACCTTTACCGAAGACACCGATGCCGTGAAGGGAGCCGACTGTATTTATACCGACGTTTGGTGCTCTATGGGGGAAGAAGACAAAGCCGCAGAGAGGGTGGCTCTTCTGAAGCCCTTCCAGGTCAACGATGAACTGATGAAGAAAACAGAGAAGGATACAACCGTTGTCATGCACTGTCTGCCGGCGGTAAAAGGAAATGAAGTCACGGAAGATGTATTTGAAAAACATGCAGAAGTGATTTTTGATGAGGCGGAGAACCGCATGCATACGATTAAGGCGGTTATGGTTGCAACACTCGGGGAAAAATAAACAATGAAAGAAAAGATACTCATACGATTAAAACAATGCGGCGGCTATGTATCCGGGCAGGAATTGTGCGAAACATTCGGGGTGTCGAGAACCGCAGTCTGGAAACATATAAAGGCATTAAAAGAAGAAGGCTACGTCATTGACTCTGTGAGTAATAAGGGATATAAACTGGTGAAAAGCCCGGATATTCTTCTGGCAGAAGATATAAAGAGCAGTCTGTCAACTTCCTGGCTTGGTAAAACGGTTAAGGTGATGAAGACAGTGGATTCCACCAATCTGGAGGCGAGGAGACTCGCGGAGGCGGGAGCTTCTCATGGGACACTTGTGACGGCGGAAGAGCAGACTTCAGGGAAGGGCAGAAGAGGCCGTTCCTGGGTTTCAGTGCCGGGACAGGGTGTCTGGATGAGTTTTGTGCTGAGACCGGATGTGGAACTGGAAAACAGCTCCATGCTGACCCTTGTGGCGGCTCTGGCTGTAGAAAAAGGAATCAAAGATGCAGCAGGCATTGACGGAAAGATCAAATGGCCCAATGATGTCCTGATCAACGGAAAAAAAGTATGCGGAATCCTCACGGAACTGAGTGCTCAGATGGATGAACTGAATTATATTGTTGTAGGGATCGGGATCAATGCCAATATTGAACAATTTCCGGAAGAAGTCAGGGACAAAGCTACGTCTCTGTTTTTAGAGACGGGAAAACCTGCTGACCGGATCGCACTTCTCTGCAGAGTTTTGGAACATTTTGAGCATGATTATGAGATCTTTAAAAAAACTCAGGATTTTTCCATGCTGATGGAAGAATACAACAGTTTTCTTGCGCATCGCGGACAGGAAATCAAAGTTATGAGGGGAAATGATGAATATATGTGTAAGTCCGGGGGGATCAACCGGCGCGGAGAATTGATCGTGGAAGATTCTCTTGGACGGACCAGAGAGATTTTTTCTGGAGAAGTATCGATACGGGGAATCCACGGTTACAGTGTATAAACAGGAGGAAGTATGTATCAGGAGACCATAACTCTATGCGGTTCCAATGGATATGAAAAGAAATATTATTTAAATGAAGATTTTGAATCCCTTCCCCAGCAGATCAAGGATGAATTAAAGATTGCCTGTGTGCTGTACACAGAAGAGATCGGGGGCATCTTAACGCTTGAGTTTGATGAGGACGGGAAGCTGTCATTTAAAACGACAGCAGCGGAAAATGATTATTTTTATGATGAAATCGGAAGTGCACTGAAGATAAAAGAAATGCAGCGGGACAGAGCGGATCTCTGGGAATCGCTGGAACTGTTTTTTCGGGTGTTCTTTCTGGGAGAAGAGGTATAAGCAATGTTATTGACTATGGACGTGGGAAATACCAATATTACAGCTGGTATCTTTGTGGAGAAGGATCTGGTGGAACTGTTTCGTATCACAACGAAACTTCCGAGAACTTCAGATGAGTTCGGAATCCTGATCCGGGATATGATCGCCGCCAAGGGGCTGGATACAAAACAGATCAGCGCTGCGATCATCGGATCGGTTGTGCCGAATATCATGTATTCTCTCACCAACGGAATCATCAAATATTTTGATGTGACTCCGGTGATCGTCGGACCCGGCATCAAGACAGGAATCAACTTGGGAAGACTGAATCCCAGGGAGGTAGGAGCAGACCGTATCGTGGACCTTGTAGCTGCCTATGAAATTTACGGGGGGCCTACTCTGGTAATCGATTACGGGACGGCCACTACCTATGACGTGGTTACGGAAGACGGAGTATTTCTGGCCGGAGTCACCGCACCGGGCATCCGAACCTCTGCCAATGCATTATGGAAGGGAGCGGCAAGACTTCCGGAGATCGAGATCAAGACGCCGGAGAGTATCCTTGCCACAAATACGATCACAAGCATGCAGGCGGGACTTATGTACGGAGTGATCGGGGAGACCAAATATATCATTGAGCAGATGAAGAAGGAAACGGGATTTAAAGACATGAAAGTCGTGGCGACCGGGGGACTTGGAAAGATGATTTCCAGGGAAGTGCCGGAGATCAACTGTTTTGACGATACACTGACATTGAAGGGATTGCGGATTATTTATGAAAAGCAGCAGTAGACTAAACCCGCTGATCATTGGAGATATTGAAATAGAACATCCTTTTTTGCTGGCCCCGATGGCAGGAGTCACGGACCTTCCTTACCGGCTGCTGTGCAAAGAAATGGGTGCGGGACTTCTCTATACAGAAATGGTCAGCGCAAAAGGTATGTATTACAATAGTCCCAATACAGGACCTTTGCTTGCAAAAGAAGAATGGGAAAGGCCCATTGCGGCGCAGATTTTTGGCTCAGAACCGGAACTGATGGCGGATATGGCTGTCCGGGTCCAGGAAATGGGTTTTGACCTTATTGACATTAACATGGGATGTCCGGTGCCGAAGATTGTAAATAACGGAGACGGATCGGCTCTGATGAAAGATCCTGTCCTTGCAGGAAAGATCATTAAAGCCATGGCAGACAGGTTAAGTGTACCGGTAACGGTGAAGATCAGAAAAGGTTTTGATGATGAACATGTAAACGCAGTGGAGATGGCAAAGATCGCAGAACAGAGCGGAGCGGCAGCAGTCGCTGTCCATGGAAGAACAAGAGAACAGTATTATTCCGGGAAAGCGGACTGGGATATCATAAGACAGGTCAAAGAAGCCGTTTCCATTCCGGTGATAGGAAACGGTGATATCAATTCACCTCTGGATGCGGAAGCGATGCTTCGGGAGACCGGCTGTGACGGCTTTATGATTGCCAGAGGAGCCAAAGGAAATCCGTGGATCTTCAAAGAACTATGTCATTATTTTGACACAGGGGAACTGATGCCGCGGCCGGAGATTGAAGAGATTATCCAGATGATTCTGAGACATGCGAGAATGATGATCGAGTACAAAGGCGAATACATCGGCATCCGGGAGATGAGAAAGCATGTCTCATGGTATACCCATGGGCTCGCCGGTGCGGCAAAGCTGAGAGATCAGGTAAACCATGCAGAGAGTATAGGGGAACTGGAGGCGATCATCAGAAATAACGGGGCGTCCTCTGTTGACAAATAAAACAGTACTGAGATATAATTTACGGATGAGCGTGTACGAACCAGACGGACAGAAGGATTGATATAGAAGGAAAGGAAGCGAAAATATGGCAGAAGCAAAAAAGAATATTCTGACTCAGGAGGGTTTAAAAACTTTAGAGGATGAATTACAGGATTTAAAGGTTGTCAAAAGAAAAGAAGTAGCCCAGAAGATCAAAGAAGCGAGAGAGCAGGGAGACTTATCAGAGAATGCTGAGTACGATGCTGCGAAAGATGAGCAGAGGGACATTGAGGCAAGGATCGAAGAATTAGAACAGATCCTGAAAAATGCAGAGGTGATCGATGAGGAATTCCAGCATGGTGTCATCAGCCTTGGCTGCCTTGTAAAGTTAGAGGACCTTACATTTAAGGAAGAAGTTACTTATCATATCGTCGGTTCCACAGAGGCCGATATCCTGAATAATAAGATTTCCAATGAAGCACCGATCGGCAAGGCACTGCTCGGGGCGAAGATCGGAGATGTGGTAGAAGTGGAAGGCGTAGGCCAGGTGAATCAATATAAAGTTTTAGACGTTAAGAGAAAGTAAGAGGGTTGGAAAGTGGCAGAACAGAACAAAGATGCGGGCGAACTTGTCAGGGTACGCAGAAATAAACTGGAAGAATTACAGAGTGCAGGGAAAAATCCGTTTGAGATCATGAAGTATGATACAACGCACCACTCTATGGAGATCAAAGATCATTTTGAAGAACTGGAAGGAAAAGAAGTGTCTGTTGCAGGCCGGATGATGTTCAAGAGGGTCATGGGAAAGGCTTCTTTCTGTAATATTCAGGATCTTGAGGGACGTATTCAGGCATATGTGGCCAGAGACGAAATCGGTGTAGAGGAATACAAGGATTTTAAAAAGATGGATATCGGAGATATCATTGGAATCAAAGGAACTGTATTTGTGACCAAAACCGGGGAAAAGTCCATCCACGCAAAAGAGGTTGTACTCTTATCAAAAAGTCTGAAGCCCCTTCCGGAGAAGTTCCATGGCTTAAAGGATACCGATGCCAGATACCGCCAGAGGTATGTGGATCTGATCATGAATGAGGAATCTAAAGGCACGTTTATTAAACGTTCTAAGATCATCAGCAAGATCCGTTCTTTCTTAGACGGACAGGGATTTATGGAAGTAGAAACACCGATGCTGGTGCCGAATGCCGGGGGAGCAGCGGCCAGACCGTTTGAGACCCACTATAATGCATTGGATGAAGACGTAAAACTCCGTATTTCTCTGGAACTTTATTTAAAGCGACTGATTGTCGGCGGTCTGGAAAAAGTGTATGAGATCGGCCGGGTATTCCGAAATGAGGGTGTGGACACCAGACATAATCCGGAATTTACGCTGATGGAATTATACCAGGCGTATACAGATTATAATGGAATGATGGAGCTGACAGAAAACCTGTACCGCTACCTGGCACAGGAAGTCGTGGGAAGCACCACGATTACCTACAATGGCATTGAGATGGATTTGGGCAAACCGTTTGAAAAGATTACGATGGTTGATGCTGTAAAGAAATATGCAGGTGTTGACTTTGACGAGATCCATACGGTTGAAGACGCAAGGAAAGCCGCGGATGAACACCATGTGGAATATGAAGAGCGCCATAAAAAAGGAGATATCCTCAATCTGTTCTTTGAGGAGTTTGTGGAAGATAAACTTGTTCAGCCTACCTTTGTTTTGGATCATCCGGTGGAGATCTCTCCTCTTACAAAAAAGAAGCCGGAAAATCCGGACTATGTGGAACGGTTTGAGTTTTTCATGAACGGATGGGAAATGGCAAATGCCTACTCTGAGCTTAATGATCCCATCGATCAGAGAGAACGGTTTAAGGCACAGGAAGAACTGCTTGCCCAGGGTGACGAAGAAGCAAATTCCACAGACGAAGATTTTCTGAATGCGTTAGAGATCGGTATGCCGCCGACAGGAGGCATTGGCTTTGGAATCGATCGAATGGTCATGCTGCTGACAGACTCATCAGCGATCAGGGATGTGCTGTTATTCCCGACGATGAAGTCACTGGATGCCAAGAAGGGCGGGGCAAAGGCGGAAAAAGCTGCAGCAGCAGAGAAAAAAACGGCTGAGAAAGTTGATTTTTCCAATGTAAAAATCGAGCCGCTTTTTGAACAAATGATTGACTTTGACACGTTCAGCAAGTCCGATTTCCGTGCCGTGAAGATCGAGGCATGTGAGGAAGTTCCGAAGAGCAAGAAGCTTCTGAAGTTTACTCTGAATGACGGAACAGACCGGAAACGCACGATTTTAAGCGGTATTCACGAGTATTATGAACCGGAAGAACTGATTGGAAAGACTGCAGTCGCAATCGTAAATCTGCCCCCGAGAAAGATGATGGGCATTGATTCTGAGGGTATGCTGATTTCAGCAGTACACGAGGAAGGCGGAAGAGAGGGATTAAATCTGCTGATGGTGGATGACCGGATTCCGGCGGGAGCAAAGCTGTATTAAATCTTAAAGCTTTTTAAAATAAACCCGATCTTAGTACAGATAAATATATAGTACTACAAGGACACTTTTCTAAAAAATATGTTAGAGAGGTGTCCTTTTCTGTTATGGTCAAGAAATAGAAATTGAAAGAATTTTTAGTCAAAGTCAAAAAGTAACGAAAAAAGGAGATGTGGAATAAAATGTATTACGAAGATAAATAAAGGAAGAAATATTGTGTTAGCAACATCTATTATCATTATCCTGGCTGTTGTAGCAGCGGCTGTGCTGATTGCCCTGATCATATGGCGTATCAGAAGCCGCCGTTTCCGTCCGACTGCGGATATACAGCGCCAGCAAATGGAATTAAATGCCGACCTGAAAGATGCCGGGTTTGCATATGAAATAAACGGTGACTACTTTTATTCACTGATGGACTGCTGGCAGCGTGAGGTCGGATACTGCCGGCTTTATGATGAAGCAGCGCCGATGTTTAATATGATCATGGACTGTGAGCCTGTTGAATTCTCCTATGGAGGAAAGAGATGGCTGATCGAACTGTGGAAGGGACAGTATGGAATAACAACAGGAGGAGAGATCGGTATCTACAACACAAAACGGGAGGATATCGATCACGAAAAATTCAAAGGAACTTTCTATGAAAATATACGGGATGATGAGAGACTTCCGTTATCTTATGTATTGAGGAAAAACGGAAAAGTTCTTCTGCGCCGCAGGGCGGTCCACTGGTGGCTGACCGGCTTTAAACTCGGTGAGTTTTCAGAGACGGATACTCTTACTATGGACGCATCCATCACGTTTCCAAACCGTGAAATGAGGGATTCTTTTATAGATAGTTTGAAGAAACTTGGTTATAGAAGAAGAGAATTTTCGGTGCGCAGGAATACTGTGAATATCCATTATACGGAACCTCATTCAGTGCAGCCGGAAGCCAGAGACGGCATTCAGGAAGCTGTTGTACAGAAAACCAATAAAAATAACTGCAGGCTGTATGAATTTACCACAGAAAAATATCCAAATACACTTGATAAGATTGAATATATAAAGGCTGTCATGCCGGAGCTCTATACAATCTTTGTGGATTCTCTTTACGCAAAAGGAATTTATGAAGCATTTGGATGGATCAAAGACTGGCTGACGGGAAAGCGGCCCGAGCCAAGACCGCCGCATCCGCCAAAGCCGCCGTGTCCACCGAAACCGCCGTGTCCGCCAGAGCCGCCGTGTCCGCCAGAGCCGCCGTGTCCACCGAAACCGCCGTGTCCGCCAGAGCCGCCGTGTCCACCGAAACCGCCGTGTCCACCGCATCCGCCATGTCCATCGGAACCCCCATGCCATCCGTGCCGATCCTGTCCGCCGAGACGGCAGTGTGATTCCAATGACTGCTGCTGCCGGCCGTCAGATTCCTGTCATCATTGCGGAAAGCACAGAGAAGAATGAACTGCCGGGCAGTAGAGCGGAAATTGGATCAGGTATATAAACATGTTCCAGTTATACCATTTGATTCCGGCACAAAACTGGTAGTTATGAGTGACTGCCACAGAGGACAGGGAAATGCAGGAGATAATTTTCTGGCTAACCAGGCAGTGTGTTTTGGCGCACTGGAGTATTATTTTCAGAAAGGTTTTACCTATGTTGAGCTTGGAGACGGTGACGAGCTGTGGGAAAACAGAAAATTAAAGACAATCGTAGAGGTTCATGATGACATTTTCTGGATGATGTCGAGATTCTACGAAGAGAAACGGCTTTATATGGTATATGGAAACCATGACATCGTGAAACGGAATAAAAGCTATATGCAAAGGCACTGCGGATGTTATTACTGCGATGCTGCCCATCAGGTGCAGTCTCTCTTTCCGGATATCTCTGTCCGGGAGGGGCTGATTTTCCGAAACAGAAAAGATGGAAAAGAAATTTTTATGGTACACGGACATCAGGGAGATTTTCTGAACGATACCCTTTGGCCGGTTTCCAGGTTTTTAGTGAGATATGTATGGAGATATATGGAATTGATCGGGTTTTTAGATCCCACCGGAGCCGGACGTCCGAGAAAGGCTAAAGAGCGGATCGAAAAAAGACTGGCCGATTACGGCAGCAGCAGAAAAAAGATTTTGATCGCCGGGCATACGCACCGGCCGGCGTTTTCAAAACCGGGAGAAGGAACCTATTTTAATTCCGGAAGCTGTGTGCATCCCAGGTGTATTACATGTATTGAAATTGAAGACAATCGGATTTCTCTCGTAAAATGGTCTGTCCGGTCCGGAGAGGACAGAATACTCAGAGTTGAGAGAGAGGTACTGGAGGACCCGGTATCCCTGACAGAGTATGCCGCAGCAGAGAAGTAAATAAAAGAGTAAATTATGAGGTACAGACTCCTTGGTCTGTACCTTGTTTTGTGATATAATGTCACCATGCCCAGATATGCAGCTAAGAAGGAGGGGTACATCCTGTGATTTCAGAAGAAAAAGTAAAGATTATGACGTCCCTGGCCCAATATGAAAAAAAAGAGGGAACCGGAGATTTACGCATAAACCGGTACAGCTGCGGTGATTATGTAAGAATGGAGACGATGAAAGTAGGCGTGGCCTTAGTGGTTGCACTGCTTCTTTTAACAGGGATTATCGTTATTTTCCGCATGGAGGATGTGATTTCCATGATGAGAAAGGGAACGATTGCTGTTCCGGCAATACTAATACTGATTTGTTTCGGGATTCTTTTTTTCTGCTATGTAAAGTCTACCAGAAGAAGGGCAGAGAAGCGCTATAATGAGGCCATGGTACGAATCAAAGCTTATGAAAGACAGCTTGAAAAGCTTCTTGAAGTTTACGAAGAGGAAGAAAAAGAGGACAACAGTCCTAAGATAGATATGGATGCAGAGGAGTTGGCAGATGGAAAAATTATTGATTTATAGAGAAAAAATTTTGAATTTCCTGTCTTCCCACTGGCAGGTTTGCGGCCCGGTGGGAAAATTTATCGGAGGAGTGTTTATCTTTTATGTGATAAACTCCCTGTTTGGGTATTCCAAAGTGTTGAATCAGCCGTTCAGTATCCTGATTCTGGCAGGAATCTGTGTGTTTCTTCCATTTTCAATGACATTTTTACTTTGCAATCTGATCATCATCATTCATTTATCCATGGTATCTGTTGAGATTGGAATCTTATATTTCATAATACTTGGTATTTACTATCTGTTATATCAGAGAATGTTTCCGGGGATGAGATACCTTTTGTTTATGACACCGGTATTTTTCTTTTTTCATCTGCCTGCTGTGGTGCCGCTTTATGTAGGTTCTTTTATCGGCATTACAGGGATTCCGGCCATCGTCATGGGCACATTCTTATATATTTTTGCTATGACGGTCCAAAGCGGTGTTGTACAGGTAAACAACGGCTCCTTCGGAAGTCAGCTGTATAATTTTGTGCTTCAGGGAACTATAGAAAATAAGGAATTGATTGTATATATCCTCTGTTTTATATTTGTAGCGGCACTGGTCGTGGGCATTCGAAAAATGCAGGTGGATTATGGATGGTACTTTTCGATTTTTATCGGAGGGATTGCCTATGTAATCGTTGTCCTCGTAGGAGGGTTTTTTACGGGCAACCGTGTAGATATCGCAGGGGAACTGGCTGTCGCGGCATTAAGCATCCTGGCGGTCATGATCATGCAGTTTTTCAAAGTTGTCATTGACTATTCCAGACAGGAGACGATGGAGTTCGAGGACGAGGATTATTACTATTACGTCAAAGCGATTCCGAAGAGCAGGGTCAACGAAGAGGAAATCAATATTACAAAGATCAATCCTTCAGGCAAGAAATTTGGATTTAAAAAACATAAGGGAGAGTAGATTTGGAGCAGTTTTTATCAGTCATCGAAAAGTATTTATATTGGTTGTCCATTCCGCAGATGTCAATTACAGATATTCTGGATATCCTGATTGTCAGCGTGCTGATCTATGAAATTGCCCGCTGGATCAAAAATACAAGGGCATGGACGCTGTTAAAAGGGATCATGCTGCTTGTTTTCGTGGCAATGGCTGCTTATGTTTTTCAGCTGCACACGATCTCCTGGCTCATCAATAATACAATGGGAGTGGGAGTGACTGCGGCGATCATCGTTTTTCAGCCGGAACTCAGGAATGCCCTGGAACAGCTCGGTAGGAAAAATCCTATCGTAAATCTTTTTTCTTCAGATGAGAGCCGGGATGAGAAAATAGGATATACAGACCGGACGATACAGGAGATCGTTCGCGCTACCATCGAGATGTCAAAGGTTAAGACCGGAGCACTGATCGTATTGGAGAGAGAGGTTCCGCTGGGAGAGTACGAGAGGACAGGGATTCCTGTGGATGCGAAGATGAGCAGCCAGCTTCTGATCAATATTTTTGAGCATAATACCCCGCTTCATGACGGGGCAGTGATCGTGAGAAGCAACCGGATCGTATCGGCAACCTGCTACCTTCCGCTGAGTGACAGTCTTGAGATAGGAAAAGAACTGGGGACCAGGCACAGGGCAGCGGTGGGAATCAGCGAAGTTTCCGACAGTGTGACGATCGTAGTCTCAGAGGAGACGGGAGGTGTCTCCATTGCCCAGGGAGGAAGGATTTACAGGGGACTGACCCCGCAGCAGCTGAGAGACCGACTGGCTGTGGTAAAGAGTGATTACAGCGACGGAAGAAAATTCAGACTCTGGAAAGGATTGAACCGCAATGAAAGAAAAATTAGGAAATGATCTCATATTAAAAGTATTCTCTCTTGTTCTTGCAATCCTTCTCTGGCTGTTTGTCATTAATACAGAGGACCCGGTGATCACAAAATCTTTTTCTAATATTCCTGTGGATATGCTCAATGAACAGGTGCTGGATGAACTGAACAGGACTTATAAGATCACGGAGGGTTCAACCGTCAGTTTTACGGTCAAAGGCAAAAAAACAGTCCTCGATAAGCTCAAGAAAAGTGACTTCCGGGCTACCGCAGATGTATCTTCCATGTCAAAAGTGAATTCAATTCCTATTAAGATTGTACCGCTGAAATTTGCAGATCAGCTGGAGATTGTATCAGGCAACAACCAAAGCGTTAAAGTGAAACTGGAAGACCTGAGGAGAGTCCAGGTACCGGTAACGGTAGAGACAACGGGTAGACCGGCATCGGGCTATGCAGTTGGAAGCAAAACGGCCGCGCCGAACCTGATATCCATTTCAGGGCCAAAAAGTGTGGTTAAGCAGGTAAAATCCATCAAGGTCATCGTGGACGTTACCGGCCTGAAAAAGGACATCTCGATCACTCATAAAGTTGTCTGCTATGACAGTGAAGGAGAACAGGTAGATCAGTCCCGGCTGAAGCTGGACAATGATGAAGTAAAAGTGAAAATAAAATTCAGCAGGACTAAAACCGTGCCGATTGTAGTCAAGACAAAGGGAACTCCGGCTAAGGGCTATGCCCTTGGAAGTATCGACTATTCACCTGAGGAGATTGAGATTACCGGTGAGCAGGACGCACTGGATCAGGTCGATGAGATCGCGCTTTCTACGATCGACATAAGCAACAGTACAAAAAGTATAGAAAAGACCATCAAAGCAGCGGACATCAAACTGCCGGAAGGGATCACATTTGTAAAAGACACAAGCAAGATCGAAGATATCGTCGTAAAAGCAAACATTGAGAAGTATAAAAAACGGACGATCACTCTCTCCACGGATCAGATCCAGCTGATCAATAATGAAAATAATTATAAGATTGAATTCGACCAGTCTGAAGTACCGATCAAAGTGACGGGGCTGAAATCCGTTGTAGACGATTTGACGGCTAAGGATTTAAATCCGAAGATTGACGTCTCTGTCTATGAAACCGGCACGCATACGGTCCAGGTCCAGCTGAAAGAAGTAAAAAATATGGACATCATAGGAAACGTACAGGTAAAAATCACAGTATCAGAATAGGAGCCTAATTATGAAGACAATGTCAATCGTCCTTCCGGCTTATAATGAAGAACAGATGATAGAAAAAACGGCCGGGACAATCGCCCGGCTGATGGAGAATGAAGACATAAGCTATGAGCTGGTTTTTGTCAACGACGGATCCAAAGATCAGACATGGGAACGGATTAAGGAAGCTTCAAAGAAGAATTCAAATATTAAGGGAATCTGTTTTTCCAGAAATTTTGGGAAAGAAGGAGCCGTGTTTGCGGGACTCGCCAATGCCTCCGGAGACTGTGTGGCAGTCATGGACTGCGATCTCCAGCATCCTCCGGAGACTCTTATCACAATGTACCGGCTTTGGGAACAGGGTTATCAGGTGATCGAAGGCGTTAAGGCCTCGAGAGGCAGGGAGGGATTTCTTCACAAATTTTTTGCCAAAACATTTTATAAGATCATAAGCAATGCCACAGGGGTCGATATGTCCAGGGCATCTGATTTTAAGCTTCTTGACCGGGCCGCTGTGGATGAATTTCTGAAACTTCCGGAGCGGAATGTGTTTTTCCGGGCACTGTCTTCCTGGGTTGGGTTTAAGACTACTTATGTGGAATTTCATGTCCAGGAGCGCGAGGCTGGAGAATCAAAGTGGTCCATGAAGTCACTGTTCAAATATGCCATTAACAATATTACTTCGTTCAGTGCTGTGCCAATGCAGGTGGTTACATTCTGCGGTGTGATCTTTTTCCTGTTTGCAATCGTACTGGCAGTACAGTCACTGTATCTGTATTTCAGCGGAAGGGCTGTGGCCGGTTTTACGACAGTTATACTGCTTCTGCTGATCATTGGAAGCATTCTGATGTTCAGTCTGGGAGTGATCGGATATTATCTGTCGAAAATCTACGAAGAAGTGAAAATGCGGCCGAGATATATTATATCAGAAATAACAGAGACAAAGAACGTAAACTAAAAACAGCGGAGGGATCTGAATCCTTCCGCTGTTTTGCTATGAATCCCAGTCAGTCGCTTTGACCCAATTTTCATAGTAGTGCATCTGCCGGTGTTTTCGTATCGTTCTGCGTTCTCTGTAATAGTAGGGAAACATCCTTTTTTTGACCCGCATGTATTTTGGATCCTGAGGCGGACCGATGGGCCGGTCAGGAGGGAGCTGCCTGTAATATCTGCCGAAATAATAGAGCCGGTCAAAATCATGTTCTTTTTTTGCGGCAGAAGTTACGATGTTAGATGTTCCGATATGGTGAGGGTGCCCATATTCCCCTTCAGGGTTATGGGTAGCGATCACTTTCCATTTCTTATACCGAAGTAAAGTCAGGATATCTTGTTCAATGCGGCCCTTGTATGGTTTCCATGAGACGCGTCTTCTGTTGACATAGTCCGGGTAGTTCAGCATAATACTGGGGGAACCGGCCACGTTCATGGCATATTTGAATTCTTTATATCTAGTGAGATGGTATGTACTTGCATTGGTAAGGCACACAACCAGATACCGGTCTTTTGCCAGATGGGCGCCGCCCCACAGAGATTCATCGTCGGGATGTGCCACGATCATAAGGCGGTCAACACCTTTTAAATCCAAGGTGTCCAAATATTTATTTGTAGCATCTTCTTTCACCGGCAGAGAAGTACTGTGTACTGCCAGGACAAAGGCAAAAATTAGAGTGAAGCATATGATTATCTTTTGTGAACGGTCAAGTTTCATGACGGCCTCCGTTTTGAGGGTTTCTAATTTGAATGTAAAATCGAATATAACGGATGAGTTATATAAGCTACATTATTATAGAATCAAAGGCAGAGGTTTTCAAGAGAGTTCGATGTTTTGTAAGATTATTTAACTTTATAAAAATATCTGTTATATTGTCACTCAAAATGTAACAAAATGATAATATAATGAAATGATGCCATGGTCAAAAAATTTTTAGCGCAAGATCATAAAGTTGTTTCATCCTTTGCAGTTGTTTCTTTAAATACAAGGAATTTACTGATAAAATAGTTTACGATTGTAACGATAATTTGAGTTTCCAGCTTTGCAAGCCATTTTGCCTGGCTGATATACTGGACGAGAACAAAAACACCGCCGACTTCGATGATCATTGTAGAAAGACGCCCCAGAACAAAACGGCAGAATTCAATCCATACTTCTTTCCAGGAAGAACTTTTGGATACAAATACAAAAATCTTATTCACAACAAAAGCAAATACGATAGCGGAAGCTACTGAAATAATGTTACTGATTGTATAGTTTACTTGGCAGGCATACACCAAAACATTAAAAATTAAAAGGTTGACAAGTGTTGTGCATCCTCCGAAAAAAACATAACGGAGCCCTTGATTGTTCCATAATTTTTTTATTATATTTATCATATTGATTTCCTCTTTCGGTTTCTATAGATTTTAACTTATTACATTATAAGATTACATACAATATTTTGCAACAATATGAAGAATTTCTTACATTAACAAAGATCTGAACAGCAATATGGAAATATATAGTCGTCTATGATATAATAAATCATATTTTAATTTATGATATCATATCTTGACAGCTTTGTTCTGGAAAAAGAAGATCAGATTTAAAGGAGAGACATTCATGACGCCACAAAAGAATACAAGAAAATATTATTTACTATATCTCGTGTTATTTGTTTTCATGTGCTTTACAGCATTTTATCCATTTATTGCGGAGGGCAAATCTTTTGTCTGGGCCGCAGGGGTAGAGGACGGGCTGTCACAGCATTTTGAATCACTGGCCTATTGGGGACATTACCTGCGGGAACTGTTTAATAATATTGCATCAGGCCATCTGTCTCTTCCTATGTGGAATATGAGTCTCGGTTACGGGGGAGATATTTTATCGACTCTAAATTATTATGCGATCGGAGATCCCCTGAATCTTCTGTATATCTTTGTGCCTGTGAAACATACCGAGGCTATGTATAACTTCATGATTCTGCTGCGCATGTTCCTTTCTGGTGCCGCATTTATGGCATATGGAAGAAAGATGAACAAAAATAATTTTGCAGTTGTTTTAGGGGCGCTTGTCTATGTATTCTGCGGATTTACGTTTCGGTCAGGGCTGAGGCATCCGTTTTTTATCAATCCGATGATTTATTTTCCGCTTTTATGCCTTGGTGTTGAAAAGATTTTTAAAAAGGAACGGCCGTTTTTATTTATTATTGTCACGGCTGTGGCCTCTATGAGCAATTTTTATTTCTTATATATGCTGACTATTTTTACGGTAATTTATGCGCTGATTCGCTTTTACCAATACTATACAAAGGAACGGCTGAAGAATTTTTTTGTTCTGCTCAGAAACTTTGCAGGATATTATATACTGGGAGTTGCCCTGTCGGCAGTGATCCTTCTGCCCGCAGTCTATGGATTTTTAGGAAATGGACGGGGAGGCGGACAGGTCCACAATCTGATCGCATATCCCTTCAAATATTACGTTTTGTTTTTGGAAAATTTTGTGGGGTACGGAAACAGCGGACAGTCTACCAACGTAGGTTTCATTCCGATTGCCGGCATCGTTGTATTATTTTTGATGTATTCAAGAAGAATGAAACACAAAAAGTATAAGATGGCATTTGTCGGATGCATGATATTCCTGGCACTCCCGGTGTTCGGATATATCTTCAATGGTTTTTCTTATGTGACCAACCGCTGGAGTTTTGCGTTTACATTTATTATAGCACTGCTTGTGGCAGAGATGTATCCGAGGCTCTTTCACATGTCAAAACGCCAGATTATCGGTATTCTGGTGGGCATTTCAATCTATAATCTGATCATCAAAGTGGCAGAGCTGAGCAAGCCGGAAGTATTTAAAAATGATGGGGCTTACATCGCAGGCATCTTTTTGTTCTTGTTTTATTTGGTCTTCCTCTTCTTTCAGTGGAAAGGAATGGATGATAAACATATGGTGACTCGGATTGCCGTTGCTGTCCTGGTTGTGGCCAGTATAGGAGTCCATGGGTTTTACCGCTTTGGTGACGGGGGAAGGTACTATGCCGGTGAATTTTTAGATTCAGGAGAGGCATTGAAAGCGATTCAGACAGAGGAAAATAAACGGTTGAGAAAACAGGCGGGCGGACAGCTGGTCAGGGTGCACGATGAGGGCCAGAGATTTCACAATTATGGACTGTTGGATGGGCTGAATACAGTCAGTGCCTATTACAGCATTATTCCAAAGGAGATAATGGAAGCTGTAAAAAGTTATGAGACTTTGGGAATGCAGTACGCAGATAAATACCATGGACTGGACCTCAGGCAGGGACTTTTAAGTCTTGCCTCTGTAAAATACATTACGGTGCCGGGAAGCCAGAAGCTGGAGGGATACCGTCTCCTGGATGAAACAGAAGAATCGAGGGTGTATGAAAATCCATATGCACTTCCGTTTGGTTATACCTATGATTCATGGATCAGCCAAAAAAAATATGATACAATGAATGGAGCAGAGCGGGAGCAGGCCATGCTGAAATGTGCGGTTCTGGAAGATGAGGTAAAAGGCCTGAAAAAGCAGAGCGGCCTGGCAGCGCAGACAGAAGACAAAATTCTTTCCGGGAAACACAGTACGTCTGTAAATAAGGCCGGTAAAAGTAAAGAATACCGTTTAAAACTCGATCCGGAGAAAGATCACTATATTTATATAAAAAATCTTCATTACAGTCCGTTGACAAAGAATAAGTCTAATATTGGCGAGATTGCTTTGAAAGGGAAAAAGGGAAACCGTGGAATTGATGTGACAGACGGTTCGGAGGAACACCATATTTATATTCAGGATAAGATGAGCTCCTACTATTTTGGAAGGCATGATTATCTGATGAAGATATCGGACAGCGGAAAACTTAAATTCCAGTTTCCGAGTACCGGAACGTATAAGGTGGATGAGGTTTCGCTAATTTCTGTGAAGCCGCAGGATATGAAAAAGGAGATGAAGAACAGAAAACGTAATTCATTAAAAAATATTTCCTATAAGAATAATGTTTTTAACGGAGAGATCACGACGAAGAAAACAAAATTATTATGCATTCCGATTCCGTATTCCAAGGGCTGGTCAGCCGAAGTTGATGGAGAGAAGCAGCAAATCATAAAAACAAATGGAATGTATATGGGGCTGGTGCTGAAGCCGGGAGAACACAAGATCACTTTAAGATACCGGACGCCATGGCTGGTTCCGGGGGCTGCCGTCAGCAGTATGGCCGGATGTATATTTATTATTTATATAGTAATAATGAGAAAGAAAAGAGGAGTTATATGAGAAAAATAATCGGAGGATTGGCAGCAGTCTGCCTTGTAGGCAATCTCTCGCTTTTTCAGCCGGAGATAAAGGAAGTAAAGGCGGACACAGCAGAAAATACATCGGTTTCTGTCACAGATACAGATGAATATAAAACAAAGGAAGTCATTGTAAAGTTTAAAGACGGCCTGTCCGAGAATGAGAAGGAAAACATCATGAATGAGTCCCCGGGAGATGCACAGCAGGTGACCGACTCCATGGCTGTCGTAAAGACAGATACGAAGAAAGAGACGGCAGCAGCAGTTAAAAAACTGGATCAAAACAGCGACGTAGAATATGTTCAGCCAAACTATGTCTATCGGCTTGTAGACGGAAACGGCAGGACATCAGGGAAAGAGACTGCGATGAAGACAGCAGGAGTCAATGATCCATTCTTTTATGTACAGTGGGGGCTATTGAACTATGGATCGAATCTCGCAGATTATGTCTATGATCAAGAAGGGAGACAGGACGAGACTATTTCACAGAAAAAAGGATTGGATATTAATATAAAGAATCTCTGGAAACAGATGAACAAAAATAATACCCAAAAAGTAATCGTTGCAAATATTGACACGGGAGTGGATTATTCCAGCCCTGATCTGAAATCTGTCATGTGGAAAAATCCGAAAGAAAAGAAGAACGGAAAAGACAGCGATAAAAACGGTTATAAAGACGATATTTACGGGTGGAATTTCTATAATAATAACAATAAGGTATTTTCAAATAAGTATTATCGAGTCTCCAAGGAGTATGTCTCTTATGAAGACGACCATGGTACCCATGGTGCCGGTACGATTGCTGCTGTCCGCAATAACGGATACGGCATCGCAGGCATTGCGTCCGGTACAAATGTAAAGCTGATGTCCATAAAAGTTTTGGGCGGAAAAAAGGGAGAAGGGACAACACTCAGCGTCATTAAAGGAATTAAATATGCAAAAAAGATGGGGGCGAAAATCTGCAATTTCAGCTTTGGGTCCTATCAAAATGACAGGATGCTTCGGGATGTCATAAAAGAAAATAAAGATATGCTGTTTATCTGTGCCGCCGGAAATGAGAGAAATAATAATGACCGGTATCCTGTTTATCCTGCCAGCTATAATTACAGCAACGTAATATCTGTTGCGAATCTGGATTACAACGGATATTTAGACGGGTATTCAAACTACGGGAAAAAGAGTGTGCTTTTGGCTGCTCCCGGAACTGATATCTTTGGGCTGGGTGTCAGAGAAAGAGGAATCATTGAAAGCGGAACGTCCATGGCAGCTCCAATGGTGACGGGTACGGCGGCGCTGATCTATGCAAAATATCCGGGAGTAACACCGGCCATGGTGAAATCTGCGCTGAAACGCGGAGCAACCAGACTCAGCAGCTTGAATGGAAAGACAGCTTCCGGCGGGTATTTAAATGCTGAGAAGACCGTCAATTCCAATTATTATCCTCCATATATTACGGTAAAGACATCAAAGAAAAAGAATTATTCTCTGGTAAAGGTAAGTGCGAAGAAAAGAGGCAGTACGCAAATTACAAAAGTAAAATACATAAAGGGCAAGAAGACTGCTTCATACTTTGCAAACGGGAAAAGGGGTTATTCTGTAAAAAACAGTTCCATTAAAGTTAAAAAGACAGACTATTATACGATATATGCCAGAGACAATGCGGGAAATCAGACAGTAAAGACAGTAAAAATAACTGCGGGGAAAGCGCCGAAGCTTAAAGTGAAAAAATATAGAAAGAGCCGAAAAAGTACGAAGGTTAAAATAACAGCTTCAGATGAGAGCAAGAAGACATTGAAATTCAGATATGCAAAAGGGAAAAAATCAGTTTCCTATTTTAAAAAAGGGAAAAAAGGAACGAAATTAAAAAATAAAAAAGGGAAAGCAGAATTTCAAGGAAAAAAAGGCCGTTATTATACCGTATATGTCATAGACAAAAGTGGGAATGAGATCATCAAGAAAATAAAATTATAGTGAAAAAACTTTCATTAGCAGTTGAGAAATGTCTGAATTTGTTAAAAGAATTAGGCAAATATGTTGTAGATATGTTACTTTTGTGATAAAATAGGGAATCACAGAGATAGGGTTAGGATGGGGACTGATATTTACTGATCAGCATGAGAGAGAAAGTATGAGGTGTAGTATGAAAAAGCTAAAATTTTTACTGCGAACGGCATCATTATGTATGGCGTTTATTTTGATGGGCACAAATAGTGTATCAGCCAAAACTCCTAAGGTGAAAAAAATCAAATTCTCTAATGTTTCTTCTAAAAAGACCATGTACAGAGGAACAACGAAAAAGTTTACAGTAAAAATTACGCCGTCTAAGGCGAAGAAAAGGAAAATACAGTGGTATTCCAGCAATAAAAAAGTTGCAACAGTCAACTCTAAAGGAGTTGTTACTGCCAAGAAGAATGGAAAGGCTTACATAACAGCTAGAATAAAATCACAAAAATCTAAGAAAGTAAGATGCAGAGTCACTGTAAAAACGAAAAAGGTATCCAAGGTTTCTTTTAATACAAGTAAGGCTGTACTTCAACAGGGAAAGTATTATACAAGAAAGCCTTCAGTGTCGCCGTCTTACGCTTATAATAAAAAGGTTACATATAAGTCATCAAACACTAAGGTGGCAACAGTAAATTCTTCCGGAAAGATTTATGCAAAGGGACAGGGGACAGCGACGATAACAGCAACCGCAGCGGATGGAAGCAAAAAGAAGGCAAGTTATCCGGTGAGGGTGATTGGCAAAATAAAAAGCAGTGATGCAAACTTTGTTGCACACCGCGGATTAAGTTCTGAGGCGCCGGAGAGTACGGTAAAAGCATTTGAGCTAGCAGGAGATGCAGGCTTTTGGGGCGCAGAGACAGATATACGAATGACGAAAGATGGTAAGTTTGTTGCCGTGCATGATACTACCTTAAAAAGAACATGTGGTGTTGACAAGAGGCCGGAAGATATGACCGAGGCGGAGATCCGTAAATTAAAGATTATCAGCGGCAACGGGTATTCTAAATATAAAAATGATCCGAAAGCAAATAAAGTAGCATTTTTAGACGAATATCTTGATGTGTGTAAAGAAAAAGGAATGGTCCCGGTCATTGAAATTAAGATGGAATATACAACCAATGGAAGAGTTGCGGACAGCAGGATGCAGGGAGTTAAGGAAGGTGATTTACAGAAATTAAGTGAAACTGTGGAGAAAAAAATGGACGGCGAACAATATATGTTCATTGCCTATGATTTTGATACCATGGTTGAGATGAGGAAAATTGTTAAAGATATGCCAAATGTTAAGCTTCAGCATGTGACCAATAATGCAGACGCAGGGATGATTAACTATTATTATAAAAGAGGAATTGCGCTAGACTGTAATTATGAGACGATTTCTGATGCGACGTTGAAGAAGTTTCTTGATTCTAAAGTACTGGTAAATTTGTGGACTGTGGATAATGAAGAAAAAGTTTGGGATTTTATTGGTAAAAAAGTAGATTATATTACGACGAATAGGAAGTTTTGGTAGTTATATGACTCTGAATCTAAAGAAACAAAATAAATAGCTGGTAGGAAAGGAAGCGGTTATGAACGAAAATGACGAGATTGAAATTGACTTGATTGATATGTGTAAATACTTTTTGTCGAAATGGATTATTATTATAGTAGCTGTGTTCATATGTGCAGGCGCGGTATTTGGGTTTAGTAAGATTAAAAACAAGAAGTTATATACGGCTACAACTCAATTATATGTAACAGTTCCAAGGACCTCTGATAAAGTGTTGATCAGAGATAATGCGAATGAATTGATGCAGGATTATATGGCATTAATAAAAACTGATTTGATCAGTGATAAAGCTGCTAAAAAAGCAAATATATCACCGGATAAAGTAAAGAGTGCTATAGCAGTGGAACAGGTAGAAGGTGCAAGGATAATCAAACTTATAGTTACGGAGCGAGACTCAAAACGTACTATGAAAATATCAAAATCAGTTTTGGACACTACAATTGAGACGATTACCAAGACATTGAAAAAAAATAAACCTGTAATTTTGGAACAGTCTAAGAAGCCAGAAATAAAGGATTCGATAAATATTAAAAAGAACACTGTTATCGGTGCGGCAGCAGGATTTATTTTGTCATTAGGAAGTTTATTTATAATATATCTTGTAAGATATTCAAAGAGAAATTAAAGAAATGAACTGAGTCATACAAGGGGTAGGATGATAAAGTATGAATGTTAAAAATTCTCAGATACAGAATTTGATTATATTTACAATTGATATTGTGGGAATATCAATTGGGTATTTTCTAATGACTTTTTTAAGGTTTAGAGGAACGTTCCCGGTAGATCCTGAAAAAATGGTTTTCTATCGTTTATTTATTGCGGTTTTTGTTTTGACTTTATTGTATTTAGTATTTAATCCAAACCATGATTTTTTTAAAAGAAGTTTTTGGCAGGAGTTAATCTGTAACATTAAAACAAATGTTATGGCAGCTGCATTTATGGCAACAGCAGCATATTTGATTGATGATGCCAGGGATTATTCAAGATTTATATATATTATGACCATGGCATTCAGTTTAGTGTGGATGCAGATTATGCATAGAATTTATCGATTATACATGTTACACTATAGAAAGCATAGTTCCATGAGCCGGAAAATGCTGATTGTAACTACTAGCGACAGGGCTAAAGAAATAATTGAAAATATTATTAGAGAAAAAACGTGGAATTTATGGATTACAGGAGTAGTTATTATTGACAAAAATATGGTGGGAAAAGAAATTTTATCTATTCCTATAGTTGCAGATTATGATACAATGATACAGTACGCTATTCGTTCTGTAGTGGATGAAGTTTTTATTCATGTACCGGATAATCAGCTTATTCCTATCAAAGAAATGATTTGTGCATTTGAAGATATGGGCATAACTGTAGATTTAAATATTCACTTATTTGAAATGGAGATTGATACAGAAAAGTATTTACAAAAAATAGGTAAATATAATGCGGTTTCATTTGTTCAGAAAAATACTCCTTTACATATGATTGTAATAAAACGAGTGGTGGATATTATTGGTGCATTTGTGGGATTAGGGATTACCGGAGTTGTTACACTTCTAATTGGACCATTAATCAAATTGGAATCACCAGGGCCTTTATTTTTTTCTCAGCTTCGAGTGGGAAGAAATGGAAGAATATTTAAAATATATAAGTTTCGATCTATGTATGCAGATGCGGAGGAGCGAAAAAAGGAATTACTGGATCAAAACGAAATGGAAGGCTTTATGTTTAAGATGGAACATGATCCTAGAATTACGAAAATAGGTAATTTCATTCGTAGGACAAGCATTGATGAGTTACCTCAATTTTGGAATGTGCTGAAAGGTGATATGAGTTTAGTAGGGACAAGACCGCCAACAGTAGATGAGTTTGAACAATATGAAGGATATCATAAACGCAGGCTTAGCATGACTCCAGGATTAACCGGTGTGTGGCAGGTTAGCGGTAGAAGTGATATTAAAGATTTTGAAGAAATTGTTGCGATGGATGTGGATTACATAAGCAACTGGTCACTGAAGAGAGATTTTGAGATTATTTTGCGAACAGTTCAGGTAGTTCTCAGGAGCAGTGGGGCAAAATAATAACTATTATTTGAGGGTAGTAAAGCATGAAATCTGTTAAAAAAAAGCATATCTTCATCATTGGATCAAAGGGAATCCCTGCAAAATATGGAGGATTTGAAACATTTGTTGAAAAGTTAACGGAATATCAAAAAGATGCGTCAATTCAATATTACGTAGCGTGTATGAATGCAGATAAAACGACATTTAAATATAATGGGGCTAATTGTTTTAATGTACATGTTCCAAACATTGGAGCGGCAAAAGCTGTTTATTATGACCTTGCCGCATTGAAATGGTGTATTAGTTATATTAAGCAACATAAGATAACAGACGCTGTTGTTTACATCCTAGCATGCAGGATCGGACCTTTCATCGGTCATTATAAACGACAGATGAATAAATTGGGAGTCCAATTATATATCAATCCGGATGGCCATGAATGGATGCGTGATAAATGGAACTGGATTATTAAAAAATATTGGAAGTCCTCTGAAAAACGTATGGTAAAACACGCGGATTTATTAATATGCGATTCAAAAAATATTGAAAGATATATTCGGTCAGAATATGGCATGTATCATCCTAATACGACGTTTATTGCTTACGGTGCTGATATTGAGAAATCTTCTTTAAAAGATAATGATCCAATATTGACAAACTGGTACAAACAATTTCATATCCGGCCGAAGGAATATTATCTGGTTGTTGGCCGGTTTGTCCCGGAAAACAATTATGAGACTATGATCCGGGAATTTATGAGATGTAAAACAAAGAAGGATTTTGTTTTGATCACCAATGTAGAAAAAAATAAGTTCTATGAAAGATTAAAAAAGGAGACAATATTTGAAAGTGATAGGAGGATCAAGTTTGTTGGAACGGTATATGACCAGGAATTGTTAAAAAAGATTCGTGAGGATGCCTATGGATATCTTCATGGTCATGAAGTGGGCGGAACCAATCCTTCTCTGCTTGAGGCACTGGGAAGCACAAAATTGAACTTGTTGTTGGATGTAGGGTTTAATCGGGAGGTTGCTGAAGATGGAGCAATCTATTGGAATAAAGAAGAACAAAATCTTGCAAAAATAATCGTAGAATCAGAAAAATTATTTTTTGATCAGATCCGATGTTATGAAGAAAAAGCAAAACAAAGGATAAGAGAAATCTACAATTGGGAAATTATTGTAGACATGTATGAGGCAACATTTTTAGATGTTGAAAAGGTAGGAACATGAAAATATTAATGGTTAACAAGTTTTTTTATATAAAGGGAGGTAGTGAAACTTACTATTTTTCTTTGAAAAAACTTTTAGAACAACACGGACATGAAGTGATTGATTTTTCTATGAAGGATAAAAGGAATTTTCCGTCTGATTATTCTGAATATTTTGTCAATAATGTTGATTATAATGATAAAAATACTATATTAAAAAAAATTCAATTAGCGAAAAATATTATATATTCAACCGAAGCAAAAACAAAATTCGAGAATTTGGTTAAAGCTACACGGCCCGATATAATCCATTTAAATATATTTCAACATCAAATTTCTCCTTCTATTTTAGATGTGATAAAGAAATATCGTATCCCAACGGTCTATACAGCACACGATTTGAAAATGGTTTGTTTAAACTATAAAATGATGAGTCATGGGAAAATATGCGAAAAATGCATGCATGGGCATTATTTTCAATGTCTAAAGAATCGCTGTGTTAAAGATTCTTTTGTAAAAAGTAGTATAAATGTAATTGAAGGATATGTACATAAGTTTAGAAAAAGCTATGATTCCATTTCAACAATAATTACACCGAGTCTATTTTATAAAAAAAAATTAGAGCAGTTTGGGATTGAAAAAGAAAGAATTGTGCATATTCCAAATTTTTTAGAATCTGATACTGAGTGTATACAGATTCCAGAAAATCTCAAAAAATATTATTTATATTTTGGGCGATTATCTGAAGAAAAAGGAGTATTAACCCTTATCAAAGCAGCAGTTAAAAGTAAAATAGAAATGTACATTGTGGGCACAGGCCCTTTAAAAGAACGTTTAGAAAAATATATAGATAAGAATAAAATAAAAAATGTAAAAATGCTTGGTTTCAAAAGTGGAATAGAATTAAAAACTCTTGTTGGAAATTCAAAGGCTGTAATTTTACCGTCAGAGTGGTATGAAAATGGACCGTATTCCGCTATTGAGGCTCTACAGCTTGGTAGGCCTTTAATAGGATCGGATTTAGGTGGAATCCCAGAGCTGATTTTTGAGAATAAAAATGGATATATATTTAAAAACAAAGATATTTCTGATTTAAAAAAATGTTTTGATAAAATGGAAAACTTAAATGCTTCTGAATATCAGAAAATGGAACGGTATTCAAAAGATATTTTTGATAAATATTATACGTCAAAAGTCTATTATAAAAAAATTTTTAAAGTTTATTCTGATTTATTAATTTAGAGGAGAAATTTATAATGAGAGCTAGAGTAATTGCTTACTATTTGCCGCAGTATCATCCTGTTCCGGAAAACGATAAATTTTGGGGTCCGGGGTTTACAGAATGGACAAATGTAGCGAAAGCAAAACCTTTGTTTAAAGGACATTATCAGCCACAGATTCCTGCGGATTTAGGGTTTTATGATTTACGGTTATCAGAAGTAAGAGAAGCACAGGCAAAATTAGCAGCAGATTGTGGAATAGAAGGCTTTTGCTACTGGCATTATTGGTTTGGAAATGGGAAAAAGGTACTTGATATGCCGTTTAACGAAGTATTAAAATCAGGTTCACCGGATTTTCCTTTTTGTCTAGGTTGGGCAAATCATAGCTGGACCACAAGAAGCTGGGAAAAAGGAAAAAGCTTCTCTTCTGATTCTATGATTTTTGAACAATTATATCCTGGCGATCAAGATTATATAGATCATTTTTTCGACGTATTGCCAGCATTTAAAGATAAAAGATACATTACAGTGGACGGGAAACCGCTTTTTGTGATTTTTCAGCCGGATGATATACCTGATTCTAAACATTTTATTGATTTATGGACAAACTTAGCTATTCAAAATAATTTAAAAGGAATTTATTTTGTATGTAAGTATGACGCATTACCTGTTATGAATACTAAAAATTTGAAGAAAATTGATACTTTAACAAAACCAAGATACGAAAGAATATTATCACAAGGATACGATGGCATTAATTCTGTGACATTAAAGTATGCAGAATTTAAGGCTACAGGAGTACTGCATAAAGCAGTACATTCTTTTTTGAGAAAATATTTTGGGGGTATTGTATTAGATAGATATAAGTATGATACTATAATGAATCATTTTATTATGCCGGAAGATTTTGAAGAATCTATTTATCCGCAGTTAATTCCAAAACGAGATCGGTCACCCAGATCAGGAAGAAAGGCGATGATTTATTATGGCAGTACTCCTGAGAAATTTAAATCTGCTGCTGAAAATGCAATTAAATGTGTAGAAGGAAGAGATAAAGAACATAGGCTCATATTTTTAAATGCCTGGAATGAATGGGGAGAAGGAGCATATATGGAACCTGATCTCAAATTCGGTCACGGCTACTTAGAAGCACTGAAAGAAATCTTAAAAAAGAAAAAGAAATAGATTTCTATCCTTTATCTGGAGAAATATAATGAAAGTTTCATCGACATTAAATTTAAGAAAATTTAATACAGCAATTTTGTTTGTCTTATTATTGTTTATTACTTGTTTAGACTCGATTTCAGATAACATTCTTCTAAACCTCTTTTTTAAACATGTAGATGAACTTATTACTATTATCCTATTATGTTATATTATTTGTAATTATAGGATAGTATTCAAAAAAAAGAGTTTTGTATTATGCATCGCCTTTGGTTTCTTACTGATTGGGTTTATATCCAGTTGCATATACCACTATCAACCAGTAATTCCTATGCTTATCGACGCATTTCTTTTGACATCTAGGTTTTTAATTGGATATTTAGCAGTAATAATTTATGCGTCAAAAAAGAATAAAAACATTTCTGGAGGGCTGACAAGAATTGTTAAATTCATAACCCTGATATTGTTTTTGCTTACATTGCATGATCTTGTATTGTCTCCCTTCTTCCCTAAAAGTGATTATCGTTACTTTATGTACGGCCTGCAGTTAATGTTTCCTCATGCAACCTATTTAGCTTCAAGTGCTGCTGTTTTATTGATATATTTGGGCTATAATAACAGAAATGGACAGAATTTGAAATATATGCTTATGGCTACGTTTTTTGGGGTTGCAACGCTGAGAGGAAAAGCGCTGGGATTCTTTGCAGTTTATTGGTTTGTCTATATTATTATAAAATATGTTAAAAGTAAAAATTATTACTTTACATATTTTTTAGGTATAATAGGAACGGCGTTCATTGCCAGGGATCAATTGACAGCTTATTTTGGTTCTATAGATTTATATTCCCCCAGACTTATATTATTTAAAGATGGCCTAAAATTAATGTTAAGCCATTTTCCATTTGGTACTGGATATGCTACTTTTGGATCTTCTATTGCAGTTAATTATTATTCACCATTGTATGTTGCATTGAAGTATCCGTATAATTGGGGGATGAGCCCTTCCTACAGCGCATTTTTATCAGATTTATTTTGGCCAACAATTTTTTCTCAATTTGGGATTCTGGGCTTAATTTTATTTTTATTCATCATCATATATTTTTTAAAATTATCAATGAGAAAAATGAGATTAAACAAAAATGCAGGATTTGCTATGTTAATGACTATCGTTTACTTGTTAATTACGTCTATTGCCGAATCCAGTTTTTTTAATCCAACAGCATTATTATTTTTTATGTTGTTTGCAGTCTATGAGAAAGAGATGTAATCCAGAGACTTTTATAATATATCAAGGAGAGAAACAGTGTTTGTTAGCATATTAAATAGACTAAAATTGATCCAGTTTAGGAAGACATGGAGAAAATATAATTCACATAATACAACAATTGCGGCCAATCAGTTTGACGTTGGAGCCGTTTGTGTCGGAAAAAATACTTATGGAGCAATCCGTGTATTAAACTGGGGAAAAGATGAACATTTAAAGATTGGAAATTATTGTTCGATAGCTCAAGAGGTAATGTTTATTTTAAACGCAGATCATTTTACACAGAATATATCGACTTTCCCGTTTAAAGTTAAATGTTTAGGACAGCAGCGTGAAGGTATATCAAAAGGTGATATTATTATCGATGATGATGTATGGATAGGTTATCGGGTGATTATAATGTCTGGTGTTCACGTCGGACAGGGGGCAATTATTGCAGCAGGGGCTGTTGTGACTAAAGATATACCTCCTTATGCAATTGTAGGAGGGGTTCCTGCAAAAATTATTAAATTTCGTTTCTCTAAGAATATAATTGAAAAACTCTTGGAGATTGATTACAAAAAAATCAATGATGGGTTTATTAATAGAAATATAAGACATTTTTATGAAACTATTGAAAATGTAGAACAACTGAGTTGGCTAGATACCGAAGAAATTTTAAAAAATTAAAATTATTGCAGTTTGATAGAGGATCGGTCAAGGGATTTGAGAGAAAGGATTATAAAATTGATGGAAATAATGCCTAATCGTATGGACAGAGGATTTTTTAAATATCAAAACGAATTTGAAGCTAAGGCTCTAGAGGTATTGCGGTCTGGCTGGTATGTGTTAGGAAAGGAAGTCAAATCTTTTGAGGAAGAGTTTGCAGCATTTACTGGAGCAAAATATTGTGTAAGCCTTGCTAGTGGTTTGGATGCGCTATGGATTGCTTTTAGAATTCTTGGTATTGGCGCTGGAGATGAGGTGATCGTTCAAGGTAATACCTATATTGCCAGTATAATGGGGATTACCATCAATGGTGCAACGCCTGTTTTTGTAGAGCCAGATGAAAGTTTTGGAATAGATACAGAAAAAATAGAAGAAAAAATTACTTCAAGGACAAAAGCAGTTTTAGTGGTGCATCTGTATGGGATGGCCTCCAGAATGGATAAAATAGTACAAATATGCCAAAAGCATAATTTAAGACTAGTTGAAGATTGTGCACAAGCACATGGAGCATGTTTTGAAGGAAAAATGACAGGAACCTTTGGTGATGTCGGATGTTTTTCTTTTTATCCATCTAAAAATCTTGGTGCTTTTGGAGATGCCGGAGCTGTTGTGGTAAACGATGAACAACTTGCAAAAGATTTTAGGATTTTTAGAAATTATGGAAGTGAAAAACGTTATTATAACAAGACTGTTGGCGCAAACTCAAGGTTAGATGAAATACAAGCAGGATTATTAAGAGTTCGATTATCTCATATCCAGGAATTAACAGAAGAAAAAAATATGATAGCAGCAAGATATAGTACAGAAATTCAAAATTCAAAATTCAGTCTGCCTTTACTCGTAAAAGGAGCAACCTGTGTATGGCATCAATATGTAATTCGATGTCATAAACGAGATGATTTGATGAATTACCTGAATGAAAAGGGTATAGGAACAATTATTCATTATCCAATTCCTCCGCATTTATCAGAGGCATATCAGTATCTTGGATACAAACATGGTTCATTGCCGATAACTGAAAACTTTGCTGATACAGTACTTTCAATGCCAATGTATAATGGGATGAAAACCGAAGAACAATCCTATGTAATTGATGCTCTCAATTCGTTTTGAGCAGATGGAAATCAGTGCGGACTTGGCGTAAGAATGTTGATATCAGTAATACTAATACAAGCATAAATCCAGGCTTTGAGGATGGAAAGATCACAGCAGGTTTTACGAAGGACTTTTAAATATAGATAGATTCTTCTGTGAAGATTGCAGAAACTGGCCATCCGGCGAAATCGAGTTGATTTGGGATAAGATAAGTTTACGAGCTACGGTAATATGTCATTTATTGGTGCCTTGACGGATACCCTATAAAAATATACGGGGTTGTAATACGCAGCCCTTCCACTTCACCTCCTCAGATTCTATAGCATATAGCAATCTATAAAAGGGGGGATAATATAAAGGTACGAAAGGAAGATGAAGTTTGAAATGTTTCATAACCCTATCAGTGCCTTTCGAAGAAAGGCGGTTTATAAAATATGTCTATAAAAGAAAAATGTCCAATAATACATTTTGATGATTTAGGTGACGAAAGAGGAAAGTTAGTTGTTATAGAAGGTGGAAAAGGGATACCTTTTGATATACAAAGAGTATTTTATATTTACGAATCCGACTCAATGGTTGTTAGAGGACAACATGCAAATAAAGAGTCAGAATTTGTTCTAATTAATGTATCTGGAAAAAGCAAGGTCAGAATTACAGATGGAAAAGAAGAGTTTGTCGTTGAATTAAATAAACCAATGATGGGGGTATATATTCCAACAATGATTTGGAAAGATATGTATGATTTCTCGTCTGATTCAGTACTACTGGTGCTTGCAAGTACTCACTACAATAGTAAAGAATATATACGTGATTATGATGACTATTTAAAAATCATGGGGGAAGAGGAAAACAATGAGTAAACCGCTATTATCTTTGTGTATGCCGACAAATGGGGTTGTCGAATGGGTTTTTCCAGTTTTAGAAAGTATATATAAACAAGGTTGTGATAATTCGTTATTTGAAGTTGTAATTACTGATAATGGGAACAATATTGAATTTAAAAGATTAATTAAAAAATATGCCTCTGAGCATGACAATATCCTTTATGCGGAAACAAAGGTGCTTCCATTTCATAATGAAATTGAATCTTATAAAAGAGCTTCCGGTGAATTAATTAAATTTGTCAATCACCGCACACTTTTGATTGATGGGACATTACAAATACTAATAGACTTTATCGACAGACACAAAGAAAAAAAACCTATTATTTATTATTCTAATGGGGTATTGATGCTTGAGCGAAAAGAAAATATGTTTAAAACATTTGATGAATTTGTATGTAATTTATCATATTGGTCTTCTTGGTCCACAGGCATGACAATATGGAAAAGTGATTTTGAAAAACTGCCCGTTGATATATCTAATTTTAATGAGTTATTTCCTCATATGGATGTTCTTTTCGCAGAGAAAGAAAGAGAAAATTATATTATTGATAATAGAAAGATCTTTAATGAATTGCCGGTGAATGGAATATCTAAGGCAAAGTATGATTTATTTTATGCTTTTTGCGTAGAATATTTGGCAATTATTTTGAAATTATTGATAAATGGAGATATTAAAACTTCTACATTTTTAACTATTAAAAATGATAATCTTATATTTATTAGTAGGTTATATTTAAATTTTGTAATAAGGAAAAACCCCTGTTCCTATGATCTTTCAAGTTTAAAAAATTCAATAAAAGTATTTTATAGCAGAAAAGAACTATTTTTTGCAGTTTTCAAATTATCTTTAAATAAAATAAAAAGGAAGGGGTAGAATATGGCTATTTTCGTTTTTTCACAAAATGTTAAACTTGATAGTTTAAAAAAATATGCTGATTTAAAAGAAGATAAGAATGTTATTATTACTACTCATTTTTTGTTTGAGAATGAAAGAAAATTCCTGGAATCGTTGTTCGTAAATATTGATTTTTATACTTTTGCAGATTTTTTGTCTGATACAGAAATGGAGAAAATAGATTTAGAATCTTATTCTTCTAGTAGTATACCATATGAAGAGTATCTAAAAAATATAAAAAAGAAGAAAAATATTTTGGTTATTTCAAAAGTTGTTTCTCAATTTCAGAAAGGGAAAAAATATATATTTTCTGATGACTTAGGAATAGAGTTAAAAGCATGGGAAAGAATGGGGTTTAAGTTTCTGGAATGCGATTATTATTATCACTCCGAAGCATTAACATTTAAACAAAAGATTAAGCTGAGATTAAAAAAAATACGTTTATTGAGAAAATTAAAATCATTAGTAATAAAAAGAACTTTTATACATCAACCTAATGAAGTGAGTGTAGCGTATTATAAAGGTCACAAATATGTTTTTTTAGGAAAAATGAATAGAATAGACTATAGATTGAGCATACCATTTAAACCTTCTGAAGAAGAATGTCATAGATTAAACAAAGGAGAATTTGAAACGAAGCAGTTTTGTACTTACATGACAACTTGGCATGAACATGGGAAGTGTAATGTACCAGATGAAGATAAATATGAAGTTCGATGGGCTCAAGATGGCTATCTTCCCCCAAATTATTCTCATAAAGATTATTTTTTTAAACCTAATAATGTCAAGTACTTTTGTTGGGATATATTAGGGACTCAATTGTTCAAAAATCAGGGGTTACCATATGAGATGATACCTTTTAGAAATAAACTATATTTACCAGAGCCCAAATTTCCAATGAATGTAAAAAATGTGTTAATAGTTGCATCGGGTTCCGGTGATTGGACAGCGTTAAAAAATAGATCTGATGATGACATTATGGTTGATGCTTTTGTTCAAATGGCTAGAAGATTTCCTAATATCCATTTTATATACAGATGCCATCCTACTTGGATTCATCCACAAAATGTGGGTGTAAATGCGATAAATAGAGTACATAATTATTTTGAATGGTTAGGATTAGAAAATTTAACATTATCAAGCAATATGCCTATTCCAGATGATGGAAAGGAATTTCGGTTCTCCTTTTCGAGAAGTACTCTTGATGAAGACCTGACAACTGCTGACTTTGTATTTGGTGAACATTCTATATCAATGATTGATGCTGCTTTTAAAGGGATACCTTTTAGTTCAGTCAATCTTACAAAGAGAAGAAATTTTTTTGTTGGAATAAATAATTTAGGATTTCCTTCATGCAGTACAATTGATGACATAGCAAGTATGATCGATCTTGCGAATACTGTTGAATTCAAAAATACTTATTTAAAAGCAGTAATGAACTATAATAATATGACAAAGACAGATAAATAGATCGAGGTTCTTTCATGAATATATTGCTGAGGAAATATAATAATCTTTCAAAACCAATTAAAGCGGCATTATGGTTTACTATTTCAAATGTATTACTGAAGGGGATTTCTTTTATAACGTTACCTTTATTCACTAGGATGATGTCTACAGAGGAGTATGGAATTTTATCTTTGTATCAATCTTGGGTTCTTCTCGTCACTATTACTATTACAATGAATGTATGGACAGGCAGTTTTAATGTCGGTCTATCAAAAAATATCGAAAAAAAAGATGAGTATGCCGCTGCCGCACAGGGATTGGGTATTACAATTTCTGTAATCTTTTTGGTTCTGTCGTTAGTGAATATTAAAAAGATATCGGGTTTTTTTGGATTAACTCAGATAATTACTTTGGCAGTGTTTCTGCAAGTTCTCTTTGAAATACCAATTAATGTATGGTCTCAAAAAATGAGATTTGATTATTCGTATAAAAAAGTAGTTTTAGTATCTGTGCTTACGGCTATTATTAATCCCATTATTGGTTATTTTTTAGTGCTATATTCTACGAATAAAGCTGATGCTAGAATTCTTAGTTTATTAGGAGTACAAATCTTTTTTGGTTTAGTGTTAGGCATTAGCAATTTGGCAAAGGGTAAGAAATTCTATGACAAGTCAATTTGGAGATATATATTTACATTTAATATGGTTTTGATTCCACATTATTTATCTTACCAGATTTTAAATCAGTCAGATAGGGTCATGATATCGAAAATGTGCAGCAATTCGGATGCTGCAATGTATAGCGTTGCCTATAATTTCTCAATGTTAATTACTCTTGTTACAAGTGGAATTGAAGCTGTTATTACTCCGTTTACTTTTAAAAGGATGAGAGATGGTAAAACTGATAAATTAAAAAAAGTTGTTAATATAGCAGTTGTTATTGTTGCTTTAGGTTGTATATTACTTATGTGCTTTATACCAGATGTATTTAGATTAATGATGACCGAGGCTTATTATCCATCTCTTTCTATTATACCTATAGTCTCATCTGCGGCATTTTTTCAGTTTTTATATCCTATTTTTAGTAATGTCGAATTATTTTATGAACAAAAAAAATATATTACATTTGCGTCATGTTTTGGTGCTGCAATAAATGTAATTCTTAATTATATTTTCATACAATTGTTTGGGTATATTGCAGCTGCTTATACGACTCTAGTATGTTTTATTTTATTCTGCATAATGCATTTTATTTTTATGAATAAAGTGCTCAGAGAGAATAAGAGTAAACCAGTTTATGATATTAAATTTATTTTACTGATATCTATATTTTTGCTGATAAGTTCATTTATAATTCTAATATTATATTCAAATTCAATAGCAAGATATATTGTGATAAGTGTCATTTTAATGCTGTTAGTTTTTAATAGAAAGAAATTAATGGATCTTTATGAAAAGAACTTAAAAAGTTAAAAAGGAGATTTTTATGTATTCAAACGAAAAAAGTGTTCAAATACTTTTAAAGCTTCTCAAAGAGTATAAAATTAAAGATGTTGTATTATCCCCAGGTGGTTCAAATGCACCTATTGTAAAATCATTTGAATACGATAAAGAGTTCAATTGTTATTCAGTGGTTGATGAAAGAAATGCTGCATATGTTGCTTTAGGAATGGCACAGCAGTTGAGGAGGCCAGTGGCTTGCGTATGTACTGCTGGGACTGCAGTAAGTAATTATTTGCCTGGAATAACAGAAGCTTTTTATCAAAATGTACCGGTTGTTGCGATTACATCGGATGGATTGTCATCTCTGCTTGATCAACTAGAACTTCAAAAAATTGATCAAGTAGGGATTTTCAAAGGTTGTATTAAAAAAGAGGTTGCACTTCCGGCTGTTAAAACAGAAATGGATGAGTGGTATTGTAATCGTTTAGTAAATGAAGCTTTATTAGAATTAAATCATCATGGTACAGGTCCAGTACATATCAACATTCCTATTACATTATCTTTGGAATGCAGTGAGAAGGTACTTCCAAAACAAAGAATAATTGAACGACATACTATTTCAAACACAGACTTTTCTACATTTTCAAGTTATTTAAGGAATAAGAAAATTATGATAGTTGTTGGAGAAAACTTAAATATAAAAGAAACACAGATAAAATTATTTAATTCTTTTTTTGAAAAGTATGATTGCTTTTACTCAGTAGAAGCTGTTTCTAATTTGAACTGTAACGGATGCGTAATTACTTATCCGATAACAGAGACAGAATATGCGTTTAAGAGACCTGAATTAATACCTGATATAGTGATATCCCTAGGAAATTTTGTTGCAACTTACAAACTCAAAGAGATATTGAGAATGTATAATAAGAAAATTGAAAATTGGCTTGTTTCAGATTCTGGATGTGTAAGAGATCCTTATTTTTCTTTAACAAATATCTTTGAAGGAAATTTTGTTGAGTTTTTTCAAAAATTAACGTGTGTTGATTTTAGTGAAGCAAATCATGAATATTATAAGAAATGGAATAATGCGGCCAGTTCTATAAATTTGGGTGATTTAAAATTTTCAAGCTTAAGTATTGCAAGAGAACTCTCAAAGAGCATTCCTGATTATTCAATTCTTCATACAGCTATTTTAAACAGTACGAGGATCACTCAATTTTTTGATTTTAATAAGACTGTTAAGTACTACAGCAATCTAGGTGCTTTAGGAATTGATGGATGTCTCGCTACATTCATCGGTCATTCATTAGTGACAGAAAACTTGTCTTTCCTTTTAATAGGAGATTTGAGTTTCTTTTATGGAATGAATGGAATAAGCATTCGAGGTATAAAAAATAATGTAAGAATAATTTTATTAAATAATGGCGGTGGAGAAGAGTTTAAAATTAAGTTGCCATATACTGGTATGGATAAATTTGTATGTGCGCAAAATAAAAGAACTGCTAAAGGATGGGTAGAATCACTTGGATTTGAATACTTTTCAGCTGCCAGCAATGATGAGGTTAGAGATGCTCTTTCAATTTTTGCGCAAGAATCAGAAACACCGTTATTTCTAGAGATATTTATAGATATTGATGAAGATTCTGAATTAATACGTGATATTTATGCTTCGAATACAAATAATCATTCTACAGCATCTGTATCTCTGAAAAAAGGTATCACTAAACTATTACCAAGTGATGTTAAAGATAAAATTAAAAATATATTAAACCCGTGAAATAAAATGATGGGAGAGTTACAGTGAATTTAATTCGTAGATTATTTAGAAAGATTAAAAATATGTTTTCCCAAAAGGAGATAATACCTATTTATCAACCTGTAGATACAAATAAAATTCTTCAGAATAAAGTGATTTTGATAACTGGTGGGACTGGTGGCATTGGGTTTGCAATTGCAAAGCAGGCAGTTGCCAGCGGGGCAAAAGTTATATTATGTGGGACCAATGTAGCTAAATTAAATAAGCTATCTTTGGAGTTGGGAGAAAATGCAAAAAGTTATAATTTTGATCTAAGTAGCTTAGATGATGTTGAAAATATATTGAGAGAGATTACTTCGATTTTTCCTGAAAATCGCATTGATATTCTTGTTAATTCAGCTGGTATTCATGGAGAATTAAACTTCCTTAATGAAAGTGTCGAGGAATTCGATAAAGTAATGAATATTAATGTAAAAGCAACTTATTTTATCAGTCAAGCAGTAGCAAAGCAAATGATTGAAAAAGGGATTAAAGGGCATATATTAAACGTCTCTTCGTCATCTGCTTTAAGACCTGCTTCAACTCCATATCAAATATCTAAATGGGCAGTTAATGGAATTACGAAAGGATTGGCTGATGTCCTCTTACCATATGGTATTATTGTTAATGCCATTGCTCCAGGTCCAACGGCTACTTCAATGGTTAAGGATGTTAATAATAAAAATCTTTATTTTGAACACCAGCCATCTCACAGATATGCGACTCCTGAAGAAATTGCAAATTTGGCCATTTTTATGTTAAGCGATATGGGAAATATGATTGTTGGTGACACTTACTACATAAGTGGCGGTAGTGGTACAATATCCTATCACCGTTAGATAGACCTGTTTTTAAAATTTAATTCTTATAATGCTTTTTATATTAAATTACATAAGTGTAATTTGGGCTTAAATTTTGAAAACTTCTATAAATAGTATTTAATAGGCTTGGAATCTTTTCATAGACATGGATTAAAAGGAAGAAATACCATTTCACAGTATCTCCAAAATTATGGTATCAGTCCCTGGAGAGGGCTTATAAACACTACAACTTATTACGAGGAAGAGAAAATGAAAAATTATAAAATAGGATATACAACAGGAGTATATGACATGTTTCACATTGGACATCTTAATATTCTTAAAAGAGCTAAAGAACAATGTGATTATTTAATTGTTGGTGTGAGTACTGATGAAGTTGTTAAAAGCTACAAGAATAAAACGCCAATTATTCCATTTGAAGAAAGAATTGCTATAGTACAAGAGCTAAAATGTGTTGACGAAGCAGTTCCACAAAAAAATATGAATAAAATGGAGGCATGGAAAAATCTTCATTTTGATGCTCTGTTTCATGGATCAGATTGGAAGGGTAGCGATATGTACAATAAAATGATCGATGAATTTGCTCAAGTAGGTGTTGATGTTGTGTTTTTACCACATACAGAAGGAGTATCATCGACATTACTATCAGAAGTATTGCATAAAATAAATTGTGACATATAACTTAATATAATAATATAAAAAATTGAGAAGAAATGAAATCTTTTGATGAAAGATAGAAAGAATCAAAAAATAAGAAAAGAGGGTGGAGAAATAAAGAGGTAGACAAGGTTTTCAGAGTGAATAAAAAAATGTTCATCTTGTAAAAACGTTGTGGCTGATGTTCAAAGGGGTAACAGGTATAAGATGTTTGTGAATTTAGGTGAGGTAATTCAATGATTTCATAAACGCCGCTGGCAAGCTATTTAACAGAAAACTTATAAGGGGTGGAATTTAAATATTCTATGTAATCTGGTTATTTAAGAAATAAATAACTGATTTACCACAGGTAGTAGAATTAAAAAATATATGTTATTATAGAACAAAAAGAAAATATTGTTATTAAATGTATTCTTTTGATGAATATCATGATAATAGTAGAATATTTATATAAAATAGGGAAATTTAGAGACTTAGTGGAAACTGGTATCTTAGCAGAGGATTATTATAAACTAATTCAAACGAATCATTATTGGGATGAATATGAAAATTAATAGGTTAAATAGGGGTGACTAATGAAGCATAAAAATGTACTAGATAAGATCATTATTTTAATATTAAAAGTTTTTGTAATTTCGGCGTTAATTTTACCGGTCTTAACAACTAAAGCAAAAAACCCCGAATTAGACGGCTATTATTCCAGATTTATATTAACTAATTTTTTTGCCCTGCTGGGTATAATAATAATTTTATTGACAGCTTTACCATATAAACGGTTTATGTCTCGATTTTTATTTGGAGGATTTTTGTTATTTGCTATTTGTCTGTGTTATAATATTTTATATTTAAATAATTTGGAAGTTATTCAATTTTCTTGGGCTTGTTGGAACACAACAATTAGCTTCGCATTATTAATAACACTTTTGTTAGTGAAAACTAAAGAAATATTTGAACAAGGAAATATAATTCGATATACAATTTGGGCAATAATTGTAACTAATGTTATAGGTGTTTCTTTTTATTTAAAAGGTTATTTGTCCTTACATATATATAATTTTAAACTTGTTTTAACGAAAATCGATCCTAATTACTATGAAAAACGTTTTAACTGGATTTATTTCTATAAATGCCAGTATTCCTGTATGCTGCTGTTATTTATAGGATTATTTGTAGTCCATAAAAAGAAGTTTCGTAATAAGCTTACCTATCTGCTGAGTCTTGTAACGTTGTTCTGCTGTTTGCTCATTGCTCATACAAACACTTCTACAGTTTGCGCTGTATTTATTTTAGCAGCTGATTTTGTTGACTATCTGTTTGCTAATAAAAGATATCTATTTACTAAAATTACATTATTGGTGATGTCTTCTCTAGGAGCAGCAAAATTGATCTTGAGTTGGATAGCTCAAGAAAGAGATCTGAGTAATTTAGGTTCCAGAATTCCAATCTGGAAAATGGCAATAGAAAAAATTAAAGAAAATCCACGAGGATTAGGGAATCGTTTTGCTTTAAATCCTAAGGATTGGTTACAAATTGCACCTACATGGAAAACAAATAATTGTCATAATATTTTTTTAAATGAGATGCTTAGATTTTCGATACCGGTTGGGTTCTGTTATTTAGGCTTTTTTTTGGCAAGCTGTGTCTATTCGTTGATGAAAAAATTTTCTTTTTTAAGACTAAGTATCTGGATATCTTTTTTTATTGCAGTTTCTATGGATTACTCAGTTCAGACTCCGGAATTATCCATGGTTATGTTTATGATTTATTGTATTTTTTTCTTTCCTTTAGAAGAAGTGGAGGAATAAGAAAGATAAAGTATTTTAGAGAAAAGAACATTGGGCTTTTTAGAAGTTACAAGATTTCATTGAGGTTATCAAACGATAAAATAGAATATTATCTGATATAAAATATCTCAATAAATATAACTACTTTGTTTTTACTTAAGGAGGATGTAAAAGTGAAACTATATATTGTAGTACCCTGTTATAATGAAGAGGAAGTACTTCCGGAGACATCATCAAGACTGCAAGAAAAAATGCAGTTTCTAATGCAGAATCAGCAGATTTCTGAGAATAGTCACGTCATCTTTGTAGACGATGGATCCAAAGATAAGACATGGGCTATGATTGAAGAATTGCATCATAGGAATTCATTATTTTCCGGCATTAAGCTGTCTAAAAATAGAGGACACCAAAATGCTCTTCTAGCAGGATTAAATTTCGCGGCAGAGCATGCTGATGCAGCTGTCTCTATGGATGCTGACCTGCAGGATGATATTAACGCTGTTGATGAGATGATCAAAAAATACAATGAAGGTTGTGATATTGTATATGGAGTGCGTAGTACGAGAGATAAAGATACATTCTTCAAAAAGTTTACGGCCGAAACTTTTTATAAGGTATTAAGGCGTTTAGGAGGCGAGATCATCTACAATCATGCGGACTATCGATTGATGAGTAAACGTGCATTAAAAGGACTTGCTGAATTTAAAGAAGTAAATTTATTTCTGCGCGGAATTGTACCTATGATCGGATATAAATCGGACACTGTTGCCTATGAGAGAGGGGAGCGATTTGCCGGAGAAAGTAAGTACCCGCTGAAAAAAATGTTATCCTTTGCTTTTGAGGGAATCACCTCTTTGAGCATAAAGCCGGTTCGTTTAATATTTGATTTTGGAGTTGCTATATCTGGAATCAGTGTCATTGTATTGCTATATTTTTTAGCACAATATTTTATGGGAAATACAGTTAGCGGGTGGACTAGCCTGATTATGTCTATATGGCTTCTGGGAGGATTTCAGTTAATGGCCATAGGGATTATTGGGGAATATATCGGAAAAGTTTATCTGGAAACAAAGGCGAGGCCACGGTTTATTAATGAAGTTATATTAAATAACGATGGAGAGAGTAAATGAAGCTGAAAAAGTTAGTATATTCTGCTCCCTTAATTTGGTTATCTATTTTCTTGGTTTACCTGCTTTTAAGTTTTCCATTTATAGTTTTAAATAAAGAAATTGGAAGTATTTCTATTGCTATGCGTGTAGCAGCCTTATTTTTAAGCTTTTCTTTGCTTATTTTTGTTTGGATTGGTTTTACTAAATCTAAACTAATTGAAAAAAACTATTTTGTGTTGATATTCCTGGGGATAGCAGTTATCTTACAGCTCATAATTGTATTTTATTTAAAAATACAGCCGACCAACGATTTATTATATCTGCACGATGAAGCGATTTCCATAGTTAAACATAAGCATGAAATTTCTTTGACCAATTTTAGAAATTATTTTGCACAATATCCAAATAATTATGGTTATCTAGCTGTTATCTATACATGGTATAAAATAGTAACTTTCTTGGGAATAGGTACTAAATACTTGGTTGCAGCCGGCAACGTTTTAAACATCCTAATGATTAATGGTGGAATTTTATTGGGGTATTATGTAATCAGGGTTTTAAAGACTTGTAGACTGGCAAATTTATTTCTATTCTTTTTTCTGTTAAATCCATGGACTTACTTATCTGTACCATATTATTATACACATACAGCATCGTTTTTTATCTTAATGTTAGTAATAGCCTGTATGCTTATAATTAAAAAGGCAAATAGTGGTTGGAAGAAAATTATCTTTTGTATATTGGAAGGATTTATATTATACTGGGGAATCAAAGTTCGTATAACAAACATCTTTCCGATTATTGCTTTGATTTTTGTTTTTTTTGTATTCGGAGACAAAAGTAATATAAATTTACGAAAAATAATTTTTTCAGGTGCTCTGATGTTATGTGGGATCCTGGCTGGAGGCTGCTTCTTTCAGGGTGCCTTTGGAGACATAATGCCTAAAAATAATAAAAACTCTTTTCCAATTACCCATTGGCTAATGATGGCCTCTCATGGTGATGGGCGATTTAACAGGGAGGATGTTTGGTTTACATCTAGTTTTAAGACAAAGAAAGAAAAACAAGATGCAAATATTAAGAGGATTATAAAAAACTATCAAAAGGCAGGAATTAGGGGTACCGCAAAATTAGTGGGAATCAAGCTGCGGTCAGTATGGCTGATTGGAGATGATGACGCAAGTAAAATGTTAGTCAGTGCACCTGATTATACTCGGCTGCATGACTTTATCTCTGGTCCGGACAATGGAGGGCTTCTGATGTATTGCTATCTGTTTAGGAGCCTTACTTTGTTATTTATGCTGCTTAATGTTCTATATTTGTTGAAAAAGCCTGATTCGTGGAACTACCTAATTGCACTGATTTTATTAGGAGCTATGGTATTTCATTGTGTATGGGAGGCTAATCCTAAATATAGTATTTGTTTTATGGGATTGATGGCTTACTCAGCGATTATGGGATATGACGGCTGGAAAAATAAGAAGGATAATAAATTGTCGTTTTCTAAAAAATCATTAATAATTTATCTTGTTTGCGCAGTATGTGTGGCAGTTATGCTAAATATTCGTTATGACATTTTTAGTATCCGGTCTCATAAAAATAATAAATATTATGCAGCTGCCCAGATGAAAGGATCTCATACTAGGGAAATCACTGCGCAGAGAGGGGATATTTTAAGCCAAACATTCCAAACGTCAAGAGATTTTAATACCATAGACCTGAATATTTTATTTTCTAAAGGAAAATTCCAGATTAGGTTACTGGATGAAAGAGGACAGATCCTTCAAAAAAAGGAAATTTATCCAAACACAGATGAAAGTCATTTTACCTGGAAGTTACTTAAAGGTGTTATGCCAAAAGGACAAAAAGGATACTGCATATCTGTGATTTGTTTATCCAATGGTTCACAGCTGAGAGTACCTGTTTATCAAACAGGAAATTATGATGCGTATCCAAAAGGAAATATGATTTGGAGAGGAAGGGAATTTAAAAATACTGATATTATCTTTGGCGTATATCAAAGAAATAGGAAATAGGTGCAGAAAATTCATATAATAATAAAATAGAAAAGGTTAAACCCTGCTGCAAAGAAAATTTTGTTAGCAGGGTTTGATTTTTTAAAGAAATAATTTTGAGATTTCTTTTGTAATGACTTCAGACAATGCTGATAAGTCTTTCATGGGTTGTTTTTTTAATTGAAATTTATCATCTTCTACAATTATTGTATCAATTCTAAAAAATTGTGATAATAAAACATTATAGTCGAGTGGGTCCTGAGGATGTAAACTAACAATACCATCAAACTGGGAAGCATAGGATTTATTTAAAAATATATTTTTAAGTATTACAATTTTTTCAGATAAGGAATGTTTTGCAATAAAAGTTAAAATGCTATCATCTAAATAATTGTAATTATCTACTAAAAACATTTGGCAATCGTTCTGATTACACCCATTCAAAAATGTTTCTAAAAAGTATAATATCTCTCTGTTTTCATCATTATTTATTACATAAAGGTAAGAGAGTTTAGACTTGTCTACCTTTGGCAACAATAGAACCTCTTTCGTCTTAAATGGTTTATTACCACAAGGAATCATAAAATATTCCCGATTATCGTACACAGCTGTACGTATATTATCGGTTGTATCTTCCAGCTGTTTCTTAGAAGGAAGGATTGGGACAGCGGAACAATCTGAAGCCAAATCGGTATATTCTTCTGTATTTGACCTGTGCAGACCAACACTAAAATAGAGTCGTTCGTCAAATGAGGAATATATTCGGATTTTGTTGGTGAATGTAAAAGCAGTGGTTTTGTTCTGCACCCATATTGCCTTTTCTTTGGCTAGATTCTGATAACCCAAATACAATCTTTTCTTTGAAGAAAATCCTTCAAAGAGCAAATAATCCTTTTGAGTAAAATATCCAAATAATATTGTTGTATCAAAAGAAATATTATTACAAATACGCTGACTGTTTCTCCTGTATAGCTCAAAGATATCCTGATTTACAATATCTGTTGAGTTATCCATGTTGTAGAGATATTTTGAAAGATATCTGTGCGCTGCATATGCCTCTTTATCATAAGGAAGCCGGCCTGAACAGTCTAAATATCTGACATTTTTATTTATTTCAGAGATTACTTCTTTATCATTTTTCTTGAAAGATGATGCGATTAAAGTTACATCAATCTGGTTATAATCGATCCAATCTAAAGTATGAAGTAAGTGTAAATAAGCATGCTGATCCAGGTTTTGCAGGAAATCGATGAAAAATGCTATTCTTTTTTTTGTGCTGTGAAAAGATGTTACGAATGGGGAAGAAGCATTTTCTTTTACAGTACTCCAGATGGAGTTATCCAAAGTGTGAATGTATGGAAAACTTACTTCGCTATTCTGTACCATTTCTTTAATCTTTTTTGGGCTTTGTGGATTTAGATTACAATAAGTCAATAAATCGGTATATAATTGTTCATTTAACAACCTGTTTTTTAAGATATAAACCGGGGTTTTCATCTGAACAAAATCTTCATATAAAACATTTCCATCTGTAATTACACATCTATATTTTAGATCCCGGCAGTCAATGTGAGGAGGTAGAAGGTACTGACTAATCACATCATTTAATTGAAATATGTCATATGCCGCAAGTGGTACGGAAATGTAAATGTCTTCGAAATCTAATTGCTCAATAATATCAGCATAAAATGATGCAGAAGCTGACATTTCTTCCGCTGTTTTGCACTGCAGTGCTGGAAGAAGTAAAACAGTACTTTTTGAGTTTGTACTGTACCTGGACGCAGAAGGCAATGAATGAGAAGGGTGAAAGGGCAGTACTCCTTGGATAATTTTACCGTCATACATATGTTTTAATTTATAGGCACTCTCCAGCACAGTCTTCTGATATTGTTCATTTGAAGAGAGAATATAATCTGCCTGCAGGTAATGGCGTTCCACAAATTGTTCTGTATCAACATTTCTAATACCTTTGTCATATCCTGAAAATGTAAAGGCAGAGTCATTTCCCGTGCAGATTAGAGTCTGTTCCTCACGCTTTACGAATGTTGAAGTAAAATAACCGTCAGTAACTAAATACTGTGAGACAGCAAGAGATTCGTAATATTCAGAAGAGTACCTTTCTACAAAACGTATATTACAGGTTTGTTCATAATAGGTTAAGTCTTCCTCCAATAGATCAGGAGATTCAATGCTCCATATATGAGTAAGACTGGAATCAGAAACTGCATTTAAAAACATAGATTTAGGTTTACCTTTTAAACCGCTTCCACTGTCCGCTTCATAGAAGACAGTATTTTTGATAATAGGTTTCTTTAAACATTCGCAATAAAAAATTGTGTTTTTTAAACCAGCAGCAGAACTCTGCAGCTGTTGATCAATACCTTTTTTGTATTGTTCATAAGATAATTTACGTTTCTTAATTGTATCCATATATCTCTCCATTAATTCTAATCAAATAATTGTTCAAATTCTTTATAAACAGATAAATTATATTCATGGGGGTCAAAGCTGTATTGTGGAACTCTATTTTCCATATAGGCTTTGAAACCACTATAAATGCTCTCGGAATCCTTCTTGATGACCAGCTGTCCATTCTCAATATAAGTATCTTTTCCTGTTGAAAAATCAGAAAGTATAATGGGGATTTCCAAAACCCGGGCTTCTTGTATTACCATTGGCTGTCCCTCATAATTCGACGGCAGTATAAAACAATTACATTGTTTTACAAAAGAAAAGGGGTTATTTAAGTTACCGGTAAGAACAACAGAATCCGTCAGGCCAAGCGATACAATCTGATTTGTCAAATCATCCATCAGAGGGCCTGCACCCAAGATATATAATTTTGTATTTTGGTATTCCTGATGAAACTTTTTGAAAGCTGTAATAAGGTTAGCATGGTTTTTTTCAGGGGAAAGGCGGCCCATAGTCACAAAAACAGTACAGTCGGAGTCAGGCATTTCCATTATATCCATGTTGATTTTTTGATTATCCAAATTCTCGTTTATACATTTTATATAATAATCCTTTCCTTGAACCTTTAAGAAAGAGGGCTGCATCAGTGCTTCCTGAATGCGTTCGTAGTGAACCGTATTTCTTGCAAATGTAAATTTATCTTTTATTTTAGACGTAGATAAAGACTTTCTGTTTACGTCCATGACTGATTTACTGCAGGAAACTAGTTTGTCATAGTAAGGGTAAGTTGAAAATACAACTTTAAGTCCTTTATTTAAAGGCATTTGACCATTTACTTTACGGAATCTGTCCTTTATCAGGTCATTGTGCTGCCAGATATACTTTTTTGGAATATCAGAAAATGCAAATAAAGTGGCATGGTGAGCGCTGTAGCCAGTAAAATCAATTGCATAGTCAAATCTGGAATTACCAAAAATTCTTTTAAATTCACGACGAAAATACGATTTAGGAGCAATTTTATCCCACAGACTGTTTTCTATTCCTTTCTCCATAATCAATTTATAGCGGATATCATCATTCAGACTGCTGTTTGCTCCGGCAACTTTAGTGATGACTCTTACTTGCTTATTCACAGAATTAATAATTGGAGTATTATTTATACTTTTGTTTAAAAGAGTTAATAATGTAATGTCAAATTTATCATGGTCAATGATATTTAATAAACTTAATAAAGACTGAGTAATGCCATTAGGTTTTAAATCACTGCCAAATATGACTACTTTTTTCTTTTCTGTCACCATATCAGATATAATGTGATACGGTGATTTGTTGTTCTCAAGCAGAATATCTAATAGGCGGCCGCAGACATTGCCGTCATCATATTGACAGCATGATGTTTTTTGTTCGTGATATATGCTTTTGTATGTTTCAATAACAGACTCAAGATTATTGATCCATTTCGGAATATCTGCCATGATTTTTGTCTTTGGGCCAGGCAGAGTGTCTATAGAATGATAAAGACCTCTGTATTTTTGATATTCTTCAAGATCCGGTATATAAAACAAAATAGGGCGCCCAGTTGCCAGAAAGTCAAAATAGATACTGGAGTAATCAGAAACTAAAATATCAACTACCGATAAGATTTCATTTGTATCAATGATCGCAGGTATAAACTGTGAAGTAATGTTCTTATTATTTTTAATATGCTTGTATACAATTTGATGCGGTTTAACTAAGACTTGATATTCATCAGTATTTATATTAGATTCCAGAGTATCTATGAAATTAAAATACTCCTCTAACCCTATATCAGGATTTCCGTAATCCCCGCCTTTCCATGTCGGAGCATACATGATAATCTTTTTGTTCGGATCAACATTTACTCCATAGGAAATCAGTTTATTTATAATGTCATTTCTGTTTGTATTAAATAGATTATCATTTCGAGGTTGTCCTTCCTGGATGATATTTCCTTGATAGATACCATCCAGCTTAAACGCCTGCTTATAAATTGTGGTCATGAACTCACTTGGAGAAATTAAATAATCTGATGACAAAAAATTCTTTATGGTATTCCGGGTTTCAACATTGCCATCCGGCAAATCAAAACCGAGTGTCTTTAAGGGGATACCATGCCAGGTATTGACATAAATCTGTCCTTCTTTTGGAGTATAAAGAGGTGGAAAAGTAACGTTATTAATAAGATATTTTGCACTGGCCAATTGTTTTAAATATTCGTCATCACTCCTGGAGATAAAATGAACATTATCGTATGAAGCATATTCTTCAATTACCTTTTTGTTATCTTCCATATCTTCAAATACCCAGTAATGATCATATTTATTAAAATCAGATCTGCTTTTAAAAGTTTTAAAAATAGCATAAGGATTACAAATCATTCCCCGTCCCATATAAGATTCATATAAAACAGCATGAGGATTAATTTTGCTCTTATTATAATATTCGACATAGGCAGCCTGACGGATTTTAGCCTCATTTTTATTGTGCTTGCTTTTTTCAGTATTTATAATATTTGTAAAAGTATTTATCTGGTTTTTAAAACGTGAAAAACTTGACATAATTCCTCCTGATTTTACTTCATCTCATTTTGTTACATCTTCTTAACATTTTAACATATAGCATCAAGGAAACCAAACTATATTTTAATGTAGAAAAAACAGAAAAAGAATGATAAAATTATAAAAAATATTACGAATAAGTACAAGAAAAGGATAGAACGATGAAATTTAGTAAAGAGGATACATTATTTATGAAAGGACTGGCCATTTTGATTATGTTTTTTCATCACAGCTTCTTAGGACCGGACCGATGGATGAATTTGCCGATTACCTTTTTTCCATTTGAAAAAGAAGCAGTCGTTTATTTAGCAGGCTTTTTTAAGATCTGTGTAGGTATGTTCGTTTTCCTTACAGGGTATGGCATGATGGCTTCGGCATCGAAAAAGATTAAAACAAAGCTGGATATGAAAAAATATTTGATTAATAGGTATACATCTCTTATGTCAGGATTTGTGTTTATTTTTATTGCTGTACAAGTGTTAGCAATTCCTACAGGTTACTTTCAGGAGATTTACGGAAAAGGTGCATTGTCAGTCTGTTATTTTTTTATTGATGCGATAGGGCTCTCACATCTGCTGGGAACACCTGTTTTTTGCCCTACATGGTGGTATATGAGTTTAGCAACAATACTTATCATTGTTTTTCCGATATTTGTGAGAATGTTAAGGGAATATGATATATTAGTACTATTTATATCATTTCTGCTTCCGTTTGCATTGAAGCTGCCTATGACAGACTTTATTAGATGGATGCCATGTTATTTTTTGGGAATGTATTGTGCTGAATATGATATTTTGGCTAAAATTAAAAATGGATATAATAATCAGAAATCAGGGAAAAAATTAATGCTGTTTGCCTTGGCTGCAATCGGCCTGCTTGGTATAATAAAACTTAGACAGCATCCATTTATTGGAGCAAAATTTATAAATATTTGGGATTGTTTGGCTCCGGCTTTTGTAATTTTGATAAGTTATCTTTTTCTTGTAAATTTTAAAGGTTTAAAACAACTTTTGGTATTCTTTGGGAAACATTCCATGAATATGTTTTTAATTCATACTCTTTTCCGAGGGATGTTTTTTCAGAAATTTATTTATTCATTTTATTATGCATGGCTGGACTATGCCGTTCTGCTTGCCGTCTCACTTGTGAGTTCATTGCTCATAGAATTATTAAAAAGAATTGTAAGATTTGACAAGGTGATAAACAAAATGAAAAGCCGCCTTTATTTAAAATTAGGAATGAACTAAGATTGTACGGTTGTTTATGTATCTGAAAAATGATATAATTTGTTAGTTGTGATAATAAATATGGAGAAAAATGATGAAAACATATATTGAAAATTTTAAAAAGTACAGATTTTTGCTCTATGAGCTTGTAAAAAAAGGAGTCAAATTAAAATACCGGCGCTCTTATTTGGGAATCCTTTGGACCTTATTAGAACCATTGCTTACAATGATAGTTCTGAGCATTGTATTCGGTACGCTTTTCGGCAACAAAGACCCGCAGTTCCCAGTCTATATTCTGACCGGCCGCCTTATGTACAGCTTTTTTTCATCGGCGACAAACGGTGCTATGAAAGCAATTAGAACGAATGCGGGGATGATAAAAAAAGTATATGTCCCAAAGTATATTTATCCATTGTCCAGTGTTTTGTTCAATTATATTATTTTTGCAATATCACTGATAGTTTTGGTGGTTGTAGGGATTGTGCTGAAAGTTTATCCTTCTGTTTATATGCTGCAGGCCATCATACCTTTATTTTTGATTCTTGTGACAGCTTTTGGTGTGGGGATGATTCTCTCGACTATGGCAGTTTTTTTCCGGGATTTAGAATATCTGTGGTCCGTGGGACTGATGATCATCATGTATGCCTCAGCGATTTTCTACTATCCTGAGAAATTACTGAAATCCGGATTTGGCTGGATTCTTAAATGCAATCCCTTGTATTTGCTGATTCATAATTTCAGACAGGCTGTTTTTGGTCTGCCTATGAATATGAAGTTTTTAGCCGCATCTGTTGCATTTGCTGCAGTAAGTATTGTCATAGGCTTGGTTTTCTTCTACAAGAAACAAGATGAATTCATACTGCATATATAGGAGGGTGTCATGGCTAAGAATAAAGAAGTTTTAAAAGTTGAGCATGTAGGAATGAAGTTCAATCTGAGTCAGGAAAAAGTTGATAACTTAAAAGAGTATGTTATAAAATTGCTGAAAAGGCAGATCTCATATAATGAATTTTGGGCCTTAAAAGATATAAATTTTAGTCTGAACAAAGGAGACCGCCTTGGAATTTTAGGATTGAACGGAGCTGGTAAAAGTACATTGCTGAAAGTTATTGCAGGTGTACTGAAAGCAACAGAAGGGACGGTAGTCACAAAAGGCAAGATTGCTCCGCTGCTTGAATTAGGTGCAGGTTTTGACCAACAGTATACTGGTCGTGAAAATATTTATTTATATGGCGCAGTTCTTGGATTTTCTAAAAAGTTTTTGGATGATAAGCTTGAAGAAATCATCAGCTTTTCAGAACTTGGTAATTTCATTGATGTGCCTGTTAAGAACTATTCATCAGGAATGAAGTCAAGGCTTGGATTTTCCGTTGCCACATTGGTTGAACCGGATATTCTGATTTTGGATGAAGTTTTGTCGGTTGGTGATGCTAAGTTTCGCAGGAAAAGCGAAGCGAAAATTATGAGTATGTTTGACAAAGGTGTTACGGTGCTGTTTGTCTCTCATTCTCTGGAACAGGTTCAGAGACTCTGTAACAAAGCAATTCTTTTGGAAAAAGGCAGGATTATTGCAAGCGGTGACATTGGTGAAGTAAGTAAAATTTATGAAGAGAAGACTAAATAGGTGCTATTATGCTGCATAAATTAAAAAGATTTACAAAGGGCGATAAGGATGTTATAGATGTTTACAGAGAGGTTTCTCGCAAAAAGTGCGTAGATACCTCTTTGGTGTTATTGGAGGGAGCTCAAGGCAAAAACTATAATGGAAATATGTTTTATCTTCTCAAGGAAATAGAACAAAATCCAAAGTGGAAGGATAAACATCCTATTTTTGTGGCTACCAAAGATACGGAAAAAAAGACTAAAGAGATCTTAAAAAATTATAAGTTCTTTAAGGCACAAGTTGTTGTTCGTAATTCAAAAAAATATGCAGAATATCTCGCCACAGCAAAATATCTGTTTACGGATAATTCCTTTCCTACTTATATGGTGAAAAGGGAAGAACAGGTCTATGTGAACACATGGCATGGAACTCCAATAAAATATTTAGGGATCAGTGATCTGAAAAATGCCACATCTCTGCCAAATGTCCAAAAGAATTATTTAATGTGTGATTATGCACTGTTCCCAAATGATCATACCAGAGAAGTGTTTTTAGATGATTATGATCTCAGAAATTTTATGACTGGCAAGTGCCTGATGTGTGATTATCCAAGAAATGATGCCTTTTATGATGGAAGTGCACCGGCAGAAAAGATAAAAAATATTGCGTATTTACCTACATGGCGCGGGTCGGGACGCATTGCAAATGTAAAAGAGCAAAAAAGAATTGTCGCTGAATTTTTAAATGAAATTGATAAAGGTCTGGGGGATGAGCAGATCTTATACGTTAATCTGCATTTCTTAGTAGGAAATGATATGGATTTTGAACAGTACAAGCACATCAGATCTTTTCCAAAAGATCAGGAGACATATGACTTTTTAAAGAACTGTGATATGTTGATTTCTGATTATTCAAGCGTGATTTTTGATTTCGCAGTATCACAAAAGCCAATTGTATTATATGCATATGATCAGGAGAAATATGAACAAGAAAAAGGAACTTATTTTTCCATAGATGAACTGCCGTTTCCAATTGTAGAAAATGTAGATTCACTTTTATATGAAATAAATCATGTAAGGGAAATTGATACGAAGAATTTTATAAATAAGTTTTGCAAATATGCGGACAGGCATTCCAGCAGAAAATTACTGGAATTAGTATTCCAGGGAAAAGCAGAAAATCTTTGTATACAAGCTGCACGATTGAATAATAAAAAGAATCTTTATGTATACGGTGATACATTGGGTGATGACTCACAGAAATATTTATTAGTCAGGTATTTAAAGGCACTGGATTATTCTGGGTATAATGTCATGCTGGGCTTTAAAGGAAAACTGTCTTACCGTAAAGTAGAGTTCTTAAAGAATGAACTTCCGAAAGAAGTTCAGGTCCATGGATTGGTAAATAATTATACTTTTATGGTAAAAGAAAAAACACTTCTTTGGCTGAGAAAGAAGTTGGGAGTCACGAATTATTCAGACAGGATCAGAAGTATTTTCGAGTATCAAAAAAATCGTCTTTTTGGAAAGATGAAAATAGATGAGTTTGTTCAGTTTGGTGTGGACGGAGAAAAGATGATTGATACTTTTTCTTCCTTAATATGCGAAAAAAGTATCATACTTCTTCCGTATGAAGTTGAAGGATGTAAAGTTCTACATTCCTCTTTTCTCTTTAATAAAAAGCTTGCATTACAAAATTTTGATCGGGTTTTAGATTGGAGAAAAAAGGATTTTAAAGAGGAACTTATAGAAAAAGAGGAAAATGTCGATGACGCAAAAAAGAAGTTTTTCAATAAGACAATAGAGTATTCAGCGTTATTTATAAAAACTTTTAGGACACGATTTTATTATACAGCGGTATCTTTGGTCCGTTATTATTCCGTAATTGATGTCAGCCAGAGAGAAGTTGAAATTGAAGCTGGTGATCAAAAGCTGCAATCTTGTTTTTTGTTTAAAAAAGGGATTCCTTGGTTTGGTGACGGCAAACTAAATATTTGTATTTTTAAAATTCATAATACAACGATTGAAAAAATGAAACTCAGCAGTACGCTGCACTGGTGCTGGGAAGACAGAGACGGATTTGGATTTAAAAAGAAAGTCATTTATGGACGCAAAGAAAACGGTTATAAAATTTCAGCTGTCAGCAGATACAAAGATATTAACCGGACCATTTATTATCGGGCGAATGATAATGGATTTCTGGCATTGTCTGTCCGGCCAATAAATTTTACGGATGTCAATTGGCAGAGAATAAAATTATGGGCCGCATCACTCGCAGCAAAAGCTCTTCAGAAGAAAAATTACATTTTATTATATGAGAAAAATTGTTCCAGATATGAGGAGTCAGCGTCTGTTTTATATGAAGAACTCATTGATCAGAACTATAAAAATGTATTTTTTGTCTTGGATGAAGAGTATCTCAAAAAACACGGGAGTGAAATTAAACAAAAATATAAAAATAATTTGATTTCAAAGTTTTCTCTTAAACACTATTTCATGTTTTTTGCATGTAAGACATTTATGTCTTCAGAAAGTATAGGGCATGCATTAGAAACAAGGTGCAGCAGCAAAGCTGTCAGGAAAAGAATCGTCAATAAAAGATTTAACTATATATTTCTGCAGCATGGTGTTATGTATATGATTTCGCTGGATTCTGTTTCCAGAAAGATGTTCAGTCAGATGCCGAAAAAAGCTAAGGAGTATAGAGTTGTAGTTTCATCTGATTTGGAGGCAGAACATTTTCTTGATTTTGGCCAGCACAAACCAGAGCATATATATTTGACAGGGCTATGTAAGTTTGATAAAAACAAATGGAATGAAGATGCAGACAGGATTGTTATCATGCCTACATGGAGACCATGGGAGTATAATCAAGCAGTTGAAGATCTTTACCAGACGAAATATTATAAAATGTTGGAAAGGATGGTATATGCAGTTCCTGAAAGTCTTCGGAAGAAGCTGACTCTGCTCCCCCACCCGCTCATCTCAGAGATATTTAGGGGAAATGGAAATGAATTCAGTCAGTATCTGCCTGAAGCTGACTTGAAGTATGATACCATTTTACAGAACACAAAAGTGCTTATTACGGATTATTCTTCTATTTCTTATGATGCTTTTTACCGAGGGGCAAATGTAATTTTCTATTGGGAAGAGCTGGAAGAATGTCTGAAGGAATATGGATCAAATACAAAACTGATGTTAAATAAATCAAACGCTTTTGGAGATATATGCTATAATGAAAAGGAACTGTCACAAAAGTTGATCGAAAATTTTGAGAATGGGCAACGAAATGAATATATCGGCAATTATCAGAAAATAGTCGAATTTCACGATGGAAACAATACAAAACGTCTGTTAAAATGTTTACAGAAAGATAATATTATTTAGGAGGCAATTTCATGAAGAAAGTTATCACTTATGGGACGTATGATCTGCTGCATGCGGGACATATTAACTTATTACGAAGAGCAAAGGAATTGGGAGATTATCTAATCGTAGTTCTCTCAACCGATGAGTTTAACTGGGATGAAAAACAGAAAAAATGTTATTTCAGCTATGATGAACGCAAAAAATTATTAGAAGCAATCCGCTATGTCGACTTAGTAATTCCTGAAAACAACTGGGAACAGAAGGTTTCGGATGTTCAGGAGTATCATGTGGATACTTTTGTCATGGGGAATGACTGGGAAGGCAAATTTGATTTCTTAAAAGATTATTGTGACGTAGTTTATCTTCCTAGAACAGAGGGCATCTCTACCACTAAAATAAAACAAGATTTAGGATTGATGGGGAAACAAAAAGGAGAATAAGAAATTATACAGGAGGTCCTTATGAGTACACAAAAGGTAAGAAAAGCCGTAATCCCGGCAGCAGGTTTAGGTACAAGGTTTTTGCCGGCCACAAAAGCAATTCCGAAAGAAATGCTGCCAATTGTGGATGTGCCCACAGTTCAGTATATTATAGAAGAGGCAGTTGCCAGCGGAATTGAAGAAATATTGATCATTACCAATTCCAACAAGCATTGTATGGAAAATCATTTTGATAAAGATTATGAACTGGAGGCCCGTCTGAGTGAATCAGGCAAGACAGCTCAGGTGAAGCTGATCAATGATATTGCCAACCTTGCCAATATCTATTATGTACGCCAGAAGGAACCTAAAGGTCTGGGACATGCGGTTCTCTGTGCGAAATCCTTTATCGGAAATGAGCCTTTTGCGGTACTCTTGGGAGATGATGTCGTGATAAACAAAGGCGGACAGCCTGCACTTCAGCAGCTGATCAATGCTTACGACAAACATCACGCCTCTGTCGTTGGAGTACAGACGGTTGCGGAAGACCAGGTGAGCAAATATGGCATTGTTGCGCCGAACCGAAATGTACCTGCTGATGGAAGAGCTGTAAAACTGGACAACATGGTGGAAAAACCGAAACAGGAAGAGGCACCCAGCCGTATGGCAGTGCTGGGCCGCTATGTGCTGACTCCGGAAATCTTCGATCTTTTAGAGAGCCAGGGAGCCGGGGCAGGAGGAGAGATCCAGCTCACAGACGCTATCTGCCGGTTGATCGATACACAGGCTGTCTATGCCTATGACTTTGAGGGCATCCGGTATGATGTAGGGGATAAATTCGGATTTATCAAGGCTACCATTGATTTTGCACTGGAGCGTCCTGATCTGAGAGATCAGGTGGCAGACTATCTGAAAGAAATTGCAGAAAAAATGAAATAGGTGAATTGTGAAAGAATTTATAAAAAGTATTTTGATACAACTGTATAGGATGATGACCAGATTCATTCCGGTATCCAGAAATATCATAATTTTTCAGGCCAGCAATGGGAAAAATTATACGGGAAACCCACGCTTTATCTATGAAGAAGCCGTGCGGTCAGGATTAGATAAGAAGTATGAATGTGTCTGGTTTCTGCTGGATGTGAGCACTGAAGTTCCGGGGGAATGCAGGAAAGTGCGGAATAATTATTTAAAATACTTTTGGTATTTAATGAGAGCTGGGGTCTGGATTTTTGACAGTCGTCAGCCTCTTTATTATATAAAAAAAAGGAATGTGGTCTTTCTCCAGACATGGCATGGAACTCCTCTTAAAAAACTGGCTTTGGATATGGAGAAGTTAGATCTCAATGGAAGCAGTGATATCGAAGATTATCACAGACAATTTCTAAAGACGACGAAAGACTGGGATTTTCTGATTTCACAGAATCGTTTTGCTTCTGATGTTTTTCGCAGCTGTTTTTCCTATGATAATAAAGATATTTTAGAAATCGGATATCCCCGCAACGATATTCTGCTCAGGGAATGGAATGAAGAAAAGACAAGAAAGCTGAAAGAAAAATTAGGGCTTCCGCTGGACCGGAAAATTATTTTGTATGCGCCTACGTGGCGGGACAATGAGTTCAGAGGAGACGGAGATTTTGTATTTGCTACCAATATGGACTTTGCCTGTATGCGAGAGGCTTTAAAAGACGAGTATGTGATGATCGTAAAATATCATTATCTTGTGTCAGCGGAGATTGATTGGAGTCCTTATTCGGATTTTGTCTATACATTTGATGAGACGAAAGATATTGCATTTTTATATCTGGCTTCGGATCTTCTCATCACAGATTATTCTTCGGTGATGTTTGATTACAGTCTGCTGAAAAGGCCAATGCTGTTTTTTGCCTATGATCTTGATAATTACAGAGAAAATTTACGAGGTTTTTATTTTGATTTTTTGGAAGAAGTGCCGGGACCCGTTTCCAGGGACACAGAACAGCTGATTAAGGATATCAAAGGTTATTCTTCCGAAGAGTGGACGGGAAAATACCGTGTTTTTGCAGAAAAATATCACCAGTTTGAGACAGGAACTGCTTCAAGGCAGGTATTGAAAACCTTGGGATTGGAGTAGCATATGCTGAATAAATTTATAGGCAGAGTAAAGCCAGCAGTATCTAAAATTGAAAAAATAAATGACCGGGCGTACTACGCAAGATGTTACAGAGAGCATGCTGTACAGGAACAATGGATCCTTTATGAGGCATTTGCCGGAAGAGGGATTTTGTGCAGTCCAAAGGCAATTTTTGATGCATTGAAAAGAAGGGTTGAATTTAAAGGTTATCGGCATATATGGGTACTTGACAGTATGAAAGCCCACAAAGACCTGATTTATAAGTATAAGAATGATCCTTCTGTTATATTCGTAGAACGTCACTCTAAGGAATATTTAAAATATTTAGCGGAAGCAAAATACCTGATCAATAACAGTACATTCCCGGGTTATTTTATTAAGAGAGAAGAACAGGTATATATCAATACATGGCATGGGATTCCACTTAAAAAGATGGGTTATGACATGCCCGGCGGTAATTTCACCTCTGCCAATACTATTCGGAATTTTCTCGCGGCGGATTTTTTGCTGTCCGCCAATAAATTTCAGTCTGACATGTACTGGAAAAGCTATAAGCTGGAGGGACTCTGGAACGGTAAGGTGATAGAGACCGGCCATGCCAGAAATGATGTGTTTTGGAGTGATAATAGAGAAAGTATTTATGAGCATTTAGACAGTCTGGGTCTCCTTGGCAGCCGGAAAAAGAAGATCATACTTTATGCTCCTACATGGAGAGGAGATGATTTTTCAAAACCAAGAAAAGAGGCTGATAAATATCTCCACTTTATTGAGGAGATGGAGAAGAAGCTTTGTTCTGATGAGTACCAGATCCTTGTAAAGCCGCATCAGCAGGTTTACCATCAGATTGAGGAGCGGTCGGACATAAAAGGGAAATTTGTTCCGTCTTCAGTCGATACAAACGAATTACTGTCTGTAACTGATATTCTTGTTACGGATTACTCCAGCATTTTTTTTGATTTCCTGGCCACAGGCAGACCGGTTTTGTTTTATATTCCTGATTTAGAAGAGTATGAAGATACCAGAGGATTTTATCTGCCGCTTGAGGAACTGCCGGGACCTGCTTCAAAGTCTTTGAAGGATGTGCCTCAGTGGATCACGAATATAGAAGATGTACAGTGTGAATACAGCACGTTGTATGAAAAAAATGTCCGCTGGGTGTTAGAACATGAGGATGGGCATGTTTGTGACAGAATTATTGATGCAGTGTGGTTTGGAAAAGATCAGTCTGTCTGTCAGCAAAGGGTGACAGAAAAACCGAAGCTGCTTTTGTACAGGGGCGGACTGTCTGAGAATGGAATTACCAGATCCTTTATGAGCCTTTTAAATATAATCGACTATGATAAATATGATGTTACCATAGGCGTAGAATATCCCGGGATTATACCGGGGGACATGGAAAAGCTGCTTTCCTTAAATAAAAACGCCAGGTGTATTGTCTATATCCCTGAGGCGTCCGGCACATGGAAAGAGCTGGTCGCCAGGAAAAAAATATTAAAAAATGGGGTATATAATGATGAACAGTGGGAGAAAGTTCCTGTTGAATTTTTTAAATGGGATTTTCGGCGTACTTTTGGCGGCAGTCAGTTTGATGTAATTGTGGAATTCGGAGGATACTCTCCTGTATCTTCTTATCTGCTTCTTCAGGCCGGAAACGGTAAAAAGATTATTTGGCAGCACAATGATCTGGCGCTGGATGCAAAAAAAGTAATCCATGGCGTTAAGCCGCATGAAAAAAACCTGAATACCATATTCTACTTATATAAGTATTATGATAAGATCGTAAGCTGTGGGAAATATGTGATGAAACAGAATATGAAAAGTTTTGCGACTAGCGGGACGTTTCACAAGTTTACCTATGCAAGAAATGCATTGGATATTGGCCGCTTAGAAAATGATCTAAAGCAGAATTCCATATCGGGAACAGACCTCTATGGGCAGACACGAGAATGGCCTGATGAAAAATATATAAATTTTGTGACAATGGGAAGAATGTCCACAGAAAAAAATCAATTGAACCTGCTTCGCGGTTTTGCAAGACTGCAGGAGCAATACGGAAATGTAATGCTTCATATTCTCGGGGACGGACCTTTGAGAGAGGAAATGATGCAGGAAATTAACGAACTTCAGATAAGAGATAAGGTTGTTTTGACCGGGCAGATGGAATATCCGTTTTCTTATATGAAAAGGTGCCAATGCTTTATCCTGCCCTCTCTTTATGAAGGACAGCCGTTAGTTTTATATGAGGCGAGAGCTCTGGGACTTCCTCTGATCATCTCTGAGTTTTCCTCTGTATCTGACAGTATTACAGAGGGAGGCCAGTATTTGATCGGAAACAGTGAAGATGAAATATATGAAGGAATGGAAGCTTTTATGAAAGGCAAGGTTCCGGAATATAATTTCTCAGCAGATGAGTACAATTCAGAAGTATTTCAAGAGTTTGAAAAGGCTGTTTTGGGATAAAAGAAGGAAAGAACAAGGAGAATATACAATGAGAGTTAGCGTTGTTGTTCCTTTTCATAAAGGAATTCATTATTTAGAAGATTGTCTTGAGAGCCTGTCTAAACAGACGATAAGAGAATTTGAAGTGATTTTGGTAAAAGATCGTGTGGAAGAAGAGATTGACCAGACGGTTGCAAAATTCCGTGATAAAATGGAGATAAAAGTAGTATCCAATGAAAAGAAATCGGGAGCAGCAGCGGCGAGAAATCTTGGAATCCAGAATTCAAAAGGGGATTATATTTATTTTCTGGACAGTGATGACTATATACAAGATGATACTTTAGAATCGCTCATGAAAAAAATGTGTGATGAGAAGGCGGATGCCGTATATGGAAAAACAAAATACACATGGCTGAATTATCATAATTTTTTCATCACAGAAGAAGCGGAATATGAGGTTCAGGAGTATACCGGAGACTGGAAAAAAGACTTGATCCTACAAAGACCGGAATTCCCTTTGATTACGGTCTGCAATATGCTTGTAAAAAAAGGCATTCTCTTCGATGAGAATCTACAGATTTTTAGCGATGTACCGTATTTATCAAGGATAGTGAACAGCAGTCAGAATATTGTGTACTGTGAAGATGCTGTCTATATAAAAAGAAGACACAACGATGAAATACAATTTCCGTCATTATCTTATGGAGACAGGAAAGATTATTGGGAACAATTAGGACAATCTCTGCTGAAAATGCAGGAGGATGTTTCAGCAGATGTGAAAGACTCTGTGGATAAAAAATTGTTTGAGTATTTATCTGAGAAAATTCAGAACATCCGGCAGGACAGGGCAGAAACCTGGCAGAAAAGCATTTTTTTAAATTTACATTTATATATAAAAACTATTTCAGAAGAGACAATAAATGGCATGTCAAAAAGTGGGCGCTTGCTGGCCAGAGCCGGCAAAGCGGATGAGATTTCTAAATGGAAAAGAAAGGCGCATTCGATCTGGAAAAAACGGAAGTTGATCCGTGTCCTCCAGGACCGTTCTTATCGTATGCAGACAATAACCCATATGTTTTTTCAAAAATTTTCACAGAAGGACAACTGGATTGTGTTTGAAAGCTTTTTGGGAAAAAATTATTCGGACAGCTGTAAATACATTTATGAATACCTGCTGAAACATTATGGAGATCAATATAAATTCATCTGGATTGTAAATGATAATTCTATTGAGATTCCGGGGAATCCGGTCAGAATCAAACGTTTCAGTTTCAGGTACTATTATTACATCACGAGGTCAAAATATTGGGTGAATAACATGCGTCAGCCGAAGTGGTTTGATAAGCGAAAAGAGCAGGTCTTTTTAGAAACCTGGCATGGAACTCCTCTGAAAAAACTGGTTTTTGATATGGACGATGTTTTTTCGGCAACACCAAAGTATAAAATGATCGTGTATTCCCAGTCCAGGAATTGGGATTATTTGATTTCTGATAATCCTTTTTCTACGGAAGTTTTTCAGAGTTGTTTTTTATATGACAAGGATAAAATCCTGGAGACGGGATATCCGAGAAATGACATCTTATATGCGCCCAACCGGGATGAGTTGGCAGCTTCCGTCAAAGCCAAACTTGGCATACCAAAGGAGAAGAAGGTGATACTCTATGCACCCACATGGAGAGACGATGAATTTTATGACCAGGGAGAATATAAGTTTCAGTTAAAATTAGATCTCAAGTATTTGAGAGAAGAACTTGGCCAGGAATATATGGTATTGCTCCGCACACATTACTTTATCGCAGATTCCATTGATGTGACAGGGATGGAGGATTTTGTTGTAAATGTGAGCAAATACAGTGACATTGCGGATTTGTATTTGATTTCGGATATCTGTATTACAGACTATTCTTCTGTATTTTTCGATTATGCAAATCTCAGGAGGCCAATTTTATTCTTTACTTATGATCTGGAAAAGTACAGAGATGTTCTGCGCGGATTTTATATCAGTATAGAAGATGATGTTCCTGGGCCTCTGCTTTTTACAAATGAAGAAATTGTGGATGCAGTAAAAAACATTGACAAGATAGAAGAACAATACAGAGACAAATATGATCAGTTCTATGAGAGGTTTTGCTCATTCGATGACGGACATGCAGCAGAGCGCATCGTAGAACGTGTATTCAAAAATTAAAGGACTTCTATGATGAAAAGAAAATACAAAAAATTACAAATGGATAAATATGGACGTGTTTTGTGTGCTGTGTTGTTAACGGTTTATTTTATCTTTGCATTGACACAGTCCAATGCTTTTAAGGGAGAAATGTTCAATGCCTTAAAAGTTCAACATGAGAAAAATGAAAGTATTCATAAAGGATGGGAGAAGTCTGTAGATTTTAAGGCCGATTATGCCGATTTACAGCGTCTGGAGATGAGTATCATCAATCCCAGGGGAAGTGCCGCAGAGGGAACGATGCGCTTTTGGATCACAGATCAGGGCAAAAAGGTTATGTGGCAGGAAGATGTGCCGATGAGCCGTCTTGCAGAAGCGAAATTTCACAAGGGAATCCGTGGTACCGTTATAACAATAAAAAAACAGCTGCAGAAGGGAAATGATTATACACTTCATTTGAGAGTACTGGAGGGCAGTGAAAGTCAGGGAATTACCTTAAAGAGCAAAAATATAACAATTTACTATAACGGCTTTAATGTGAAGAAATATGTTATGCTGCTGGCATCAGTCCTTGCTCTCTTTATCCTGATATTTATTCCAAACAGGCTTAATGAAAAATGGAATCTGTGGCTCAGCCGGGGAATGTTTCTCATAACACCAGTTTTTTGTTATGTTCTGATGGAGAGATTTACATCGGTTTCTCTTAAATATATAGGTATAAAATATGGGCTGTTGAATCTTTTGATTTATGCTGCGGTGCTGGCATTCTTCTATTTGATCACGAACCGCACACGATGGGCTTCCATATTATCGATACTTTGTACATCGGGTCTGGGTATTGCAAATTATTATGTTACTAGCTTTAGAGGTACATCTTTGATGCCGGTGGATTTTGCCACGATTGGAACGGCGGCGAATGTGGCTACCCAGTATGAATATGACGTCAACACGGCAGTGTTATGGAACGGAGTACTGATCCTTGCTTTTGTGATTCTGGCAGTCAGGCTGCAGTGCGGGAAAGGTATACGGGGGAAGAAGCGCTTTGTCCCTGCAGCGGTGTTTGGAGTACTCCTTGCAGTATGTGTTTCCGTTTTTGGAAGTACGGCCCGCTTAAGCAGGCTGGGTATTCATATAAAGGTTTGGAATCCTACTGTGAGCTGTAATAAATATGGGTATATGAATGTATTCACATCCAGTGTTAAGTTTCTGATCACCGAAAAGCCGGAAGGCTATTCTGCAGAAAAAGTAGATGAGATCATGAAACCTTACGTTGAAAAGGCAGAGAAACATAACCAAAAAGCAGCTGGTAAAAAGCCTAATGTAATCACCATAATGAATGAAGCATTTTCAGATCTGTCTGTACTGGGAGATATAAAGACCAATAAGGATTTTATGCCGTTTATCAGAGGATTAAAAGAGAATTCAGTAAAAGGTACAATGTATATGTCCAGTTATGGAGGGCAGACGGCAAATTCCGAATTTGAATTCCTGACAGGCAGTTCCATGGCTTTTTTACCTGGAGGATCTGTTGCGTATCAATATCAGGTGAAAGATACTATGGGAAGTCTTGCGACAACGATGGAAGGGCAGGGATATCAGGGGAATATGGTTTTGCATCCCTATTTGTCAAATGGTTATAATAGAGAAAAGGTATATCCCCTTCTTGGATTCAAGGATTACTTATCAATAGGAGATTTTCAGAATCCGGAAGTCTGCCGCAGCTTTATTACAGATCAGGAAGACTTTAACAAGATTACGTCCGAGTATGAAAAAGCTAAGCAAAAAAGCAGCGCTCCGTTTTTTATGTTTAATGTGACAATTCAAAATCATGGCGGCTATGAGAAAGATTATTCAAATTTTAATCAGGAAATAAAGATTACGGATACAAGCAGTAATCCGTCGGCAAACAGGTACTTGAGCCTGATCAAAAAAACAGATGATGCCTTTAAGAATTTAATTTCTTACTTTAAAAAGGTGAAAGAGCCGACCGTCATTGTAATGTTTGGTGATCATCAGCCAAAGCTGCCACAGGAATTTTACAATAAGGTGATGGATAAAGAGAATGGTTCCGCCCTTGAAAATGAACAGAAAAAACATCAGGTGCCTTTTATTATATGGGCAAATTATGATATCAAAGAAGAAGAGATAAAAGCAATCAGCCCGAATTATTTGTCGGCAAAGTTACTGAAGGTAATCGGAGGCAAAATGACTCCGTATGAATGTTTTCTTCAAGATTTATACACAAAGTATCCTGTCGTGACAGGAAGTGTTTATATGGATAAAAAGTATAATCTTTTTAATATTGACAATCTGGATGATCTGCCGGAGGATTTAAAACAGTACTGGATGGTCCAGTACTATCATCTGTTTGCAAAGGATAAGAGAGAAGATTCTTTATTTTTCCTGAAGGAGTAGGAGGGTAGGGCTATGGTTACAATTCTGTTAGCAACATATAATGGAGAGGATTATTTGAAGGCTCAATTAGAATCCATTGCTTCCCAGACATATGGAAACTGGAGGCTTGTCACAGGAGACGACGGGTCCTGTGACGGGACTCTGGGCATCTTGGAGGATTTTAGAACACGCTATCCGGACCAGGTGAAAATCATAAAGAACGAGCCTGCCACAGGAAGTGCCAGGAACAATTTTATTAATCTTCTGAGAAATGCACACGGACCGTATTTTATGTTCTGTGACCAGGATGATGTGTGGAAACGGGATAAAATTTATGAGACGATGAAGAAGATGGAGGCCATGGAGGAACGGTATGGGAAAGATACACCGATCCTCGTACACACGGATCTTTCAGTGGTGGACGAAAATCTGGAGATGATCGCAGAATCCTTCTTCCAGTATGCAAACCTGCCCAAAAGAATTGCATTAAATCAGCTGATCGTACAGAATTCTGTGACCGGATGCACGGCAATGATCAACCGGGCACTTCAGAAGTATTTCCTGCAGCCGCTTCCTATGGGTAAAATACTGATGCACGATTACTGGGCGGCTCTTGTCGCCAAGATTTTCGGAAGGATTGGTTTTGTCAATGAACCGACTATGTATTACAGGCAGCATGGAAATAATTCCGTGGGAGCGAAGAATTCAAAGAATCCCGTGTTTTTAATGCAGAGACTCAAAGAGGGCAAAGAGTCTTACCGGAAACAGATGATCAAATCTATGGAGCAGATCCAGGGATTTGTAGAAACCTATGGGGAAGAGATCGAAGGCCTGGATGAATATAATCTTCTGAAGACTTATGGAAATCTATATTATAAAGGAAAGATGCGCAGACTTTTCTTCTACCGGAATCATCAGGTTCTGAAAGAAGGAAATATCCGTAAGCTGATGCAGTGGCTGTGGGGTTAGGGTGAGATGAAAAGTGGTATGAAGCTTATACTGAAATATATTGTGATGTACTTGTCGTGTCTCTGGCCCAGGAGCAGAAAGGTTTGGGTATTCGGCGCATGGCTCGGACAGCAGTTTGCCGACAATCCTAAATATCTGTTTATTGAGGCAAATCAGATGGACGGAATCCGGCCGGTCTGGATCACGAAAAATCCACGTGTTGTCAGGGAAGTGAGAGAGTTAGGTTATGAGGCTTACCTGTTTTCTGAACGGAAGGGGATTCTCTGTCAGCTCAGGGCGAAATATGCGGTGATGTGCAATGGAATCAGTGATCTGAATCATGCATTTCTCGGAAGAGCCGTATTTTTGAATGTCTGGCATGGAGTTCCGCTTAAGAAGATTGGATATGATGATACCAAGGGAAAAGACTGGGACAGCAGGGGACAGAAGATCCGGCGTAAGATTCAGCAGTTTCCTCTGGGAAGAGAGTATGTGGTGGCTACGAGCCGGACTTTTTCCGAGATTTATAAGAGTGCGTTCCGCCGTCCGGCGGAGCAGATCCTTACTTATGGACAGCCCAGGAATGATTTTTTCTACGACGATAAACATCTTTTTCCGGTGAATGAAAAACTGAGGAAGCGGCTTGAAGGTCAAAACGTGATTCTGTACGCGCCTACACACCGGCAGGAAGGAAAGATTCCGTTTCCTTTAAGGGAGCATTTTGATTTAAAAAAGCTGGATGAATTCTGCCGGGATCATCAGATCCTGTTTATCATTCGCAGACATTTTTATCATATTCATGAGGAGGCAGATCTTTCGGATTATTCCAATATTGTGGATATGACAAAGGATTCGCTGGATATTCAGGAGCTGCTGATAGAAACGGATATACTGATCACCGATTACTCCAGCACATATATTGACTATCTGCTGCTGGACCGCCCGGTTATTTTCTATGATTTTGATTATGACAGCTATATTGAAAAGGACAGGGAGATGTATTTTCCTTATGATGAAGTGACACCGGGGATCAAGGCCGGGACCTTCGATGAATTAATGGAAGGCATGCGGCAGATCGTCTCGGGAACTGATGATTTTAAAGCAGACAGAAAAAAAGTCAGGGATCTTTTTTATTGTAAAAGAGGACAGAGAGAAGTGGGCAGGGCGCTTCTTGAGAAGATGCAGCTTTTGTAGATGATACGCAGGCTGAAAATTTCATATGCAGAAAAAGAGACAGCGAAAAGCTGATTCTCCGTAGACAAAACGGAGGATCAGCTTTTTTCTTTTGTTTCATAGGCAAGACTTTGTTTTTGCTCTTTCCTATCCGATGGGAAATAGTCTGGTTGAGTGGAAAGAAAGGGGCATGGTATTCTTGAGACAAGATAAGAGGAACCATACAGTAAAAAAGGAGGAGAAACATATGAGAGCGGCTGTCTATTATGCACCAAATGATTTGAGAATGGAAGACGTGGAAACCCCTGAGCCGGGACCGGGGGAAATTTTGATGAAGAATATTTCGGCGCTGACCTGCGGAACGGACTTGAAGCAGTACAAAAGAGGGTATCCGAAATTCAAAGAAGGGCAGAAACTGATTTTTGGACACGAGAGTGCCGGAGTTGTTGCCAAAGTTGGGGAGGGAGTAACCGGATTCAAAGTGGGAGACAGGATCGCACCTCACAATTCTGCTCCGTGCAATAAATGTTATTACTGTAAGATCGGGGAACACAGCATGTGTGAGGATCTGACCATGGTAAAGAGTGCCTGGGCGGAGTACCGGCTTCTTCCTGCGGCCATCGTGAGAGAGAATGTGTTTCATATTCCGGACCATATTTCCTTCCGTTCTGCTGCGCTACTGGAACCGCTGGGCAGTGCGGTCCATGGAATCACAGATGCAGATATTCAGCTGATGGATACTGTAGTGATCAACGGGGCGGGTCCTCTGGGGCTTATGATGACAAAGCTTGCAAAACTCCGGGGTGCTTATGTTATCAGCACAGATAAAAATGCAAAACGCCTTGGGGTGGCCAGGGAACTGGGTGCTGACGTTACTATTGACATTTCTGAAACAGAGGATGTAGTGGAGGCTGTCAAAGGGCTGACTCCTTGCGGAAGAGGTGTTGATATAGCGATCGATGCTACCGGGGTCCCCGAGGTTTGGGAAAAAAATCTTTACATGGTCAGAAAAGCCGGGACTGTCCTTGAATTCGGAGGATGCAGGGGAGGAAGCCGGATCACGGTGGACACGACACTTCTTCATTACTCCCAGCTGACAGTGAAGGGAGTCTACCATACGACACCGAAGCTTGAGGAACAGGCATTCAGACTCATTGAAAGAGGGATTATTAGCGAGGATCTTTTTGTAAATGATACATATCCCCTGGAACAGTGTCTGGATGCGCTGAACTCCCATGCGGGAGGAGAAGTCATCAAAAATGAAATACGCTGTGACTTATAGAGATAAAAAATTGTGAATTCAAGGAGGAAACTATGGAAAAAGAGAGAGCCAAAGAACAGGTCATTCAAGCTGCTATCGAGTGCAGTGACAAGAAGCTGATCCATGGGACTTCGGGAAATGTTTCGATCGCCTGCAGAGAAGAGGGGGTCATGGTGATTACACCCAGCGGGATACCATATGAGGAGATCACACCGGATATGGTGCCGGTGATCGATCTTGCCACAGGGGAATGGACAGAGGGAAAATGCAAACCGTCCACAGAAGCACCGATGCACCGCCTGATTTTTCTGAATAAAGTAAAGATGGAAGCGGTCGTACATACACATTCTCCTTTTGCCACCGCCATGTCGATTCTGGTGGAAGAGCTTCCGGCGGTGGCCGCTGCTTCTGCACCGTATTCTCCGGTAAAAGTGGCACCGTTTGAAATACCGGGGTCGCAGGAGATCGCAGAAGAGGCAGTGAAGGCTATGGGTGATCACAATGTAGTGTGTTTACTGGAAAATCACGGTCTGATCGCTGCGGGAAGAAATGTCTCCCAGGCGATGAGCATTGCAGAATATGTAGAGGAAAATTCACAGATAGCATATTACACCTATGCGGCAGGAAAAATGAAGCCTTTACCGGAATCGGGCTATAAGATCATGCATGACCGGGCAGTAAAGAAGCTTGGATTAGAATAAGAGAGACAATTTATTAAGAGTGGAAAAAAATACCTGAAGGATGAGCGGAACTGAGGTGATAAGATAAAAAAAACAGTAATGAGAGGGTGATAGCAATGATAGGACTGCCGACAAGGCAAAAGAAGATATTAAAAAAGCTAATGTCTTTGGACGGCTGGGTAAAAGGGAAGGAACTTGCTGAGGAGATGGCGGTGACTCCGAGAACCATCCGGGCGGATATTGCAGCAATTAATGTCTGGCTGAAAACCGTGGGCTGTTATATAGAATCTTCCAGACAGGAGGGCTACCGGCTGCGGGGAGAGAGGCAGGGGGAGCTGGAATCTTTGCTGTGGGATGGTATGGATGTGCCTTTGACACCGCAGGAGCGGATGCGTGCCCTTGGGATCAGACTTCTTCAGGCGGATGAAGAGAAACCGGAGGATGTGGATGAGCTGGAGGAAGAAATGTTCGTCAGCCGGACGACCCTGGAAAGCGGGATTTTTAAGATCAAAGCTATGCTGGAGAGCCGCACGACACCAATGTATGTTAAGAGGAACGGGAGAAAGATATGGACTTACGGGGAGGAAGAGACGAGAAGATTTCTTCTGAAGGAACTGATGGTAGACCGGACGGACCCGGATTATCTGATGATTGAGAATTATGACGATTATTTTGGGGCTGACATACCGGAAAAAATGATGAACTGCGTGCTGAATGCACTGGCGGACAATGAAATTTCCATGACAGCGGAGGATATCCTTCATTTGGTTATTTATCTGTCGATTAAACTTACAAGAGTCCATATGGGGTATGAATATAAGAATAAAACAAAAGATATTCTGACATCAGAGGATATCAACTGGACACTTGCGGAGACCATTTCAGGGAAAGTCAGAGAAGAATTCTCCACAGAATTAAATGAGGAAGAACTGGTGGATCTGGCGGTTCAGCTTTCTCTGTTTCGGCTGATCGGAAGTGAAGCAGAGGTCAGGCCGGCGCCGATACCCGAGCAGTCCCACTATGAATTTGTGGTCAATGAACTCTTAAATGACATTAAAAACAAATTTCATCTGGATCTTACGGATGATCAGGAGCTGAAGGCAGGGCTTGTGACCCACATCCGGTATACATTAAAAAGGATCAGGATGGAGCCGGAGAGCACCAATCCGGTGCTGATGCTTTTAAAGACAGAATATCCCTTTGTGTTTGATATGTCTCTGTTTCTATACGAACGGTTTTACGATGTGTTCGGAGTGAGGCTGAATGAAAATGAACTGGGATATGTGGCCACTTATCTGGGAAGTGCGGTGGAGAGGATGGAGAGAAAAAAATCTCCGAAAGATTTTACGATTGCAGTCGTCACAGGAATGAATTATGGGACAAGCAGGCTTTTGACTACAAGACTGAAGGCGATTTACGGTGACATCTGCAATATTGAAGGTCCTTTCTCTATCTATGCAGTCAATGAGATAGAAAAATTAAAACCTACTTTTCTGATTACCACAGAATCAAAACAGGTACTGAAAAACTTTCAGGTACCGAAAATACAGATTTCGCCTCTGCTGAACGAAAAAGATCAGAGGGAGATCAATAAATGGCTTCTGCAGATGCGTAAAGAATTGATGTATGACCAGCTTCCGAGGAGCATTAAAGATTATTTTCACAGAGAACTGTTTTTTTATAATCTAAAGGCTGAGACGCCGGAAAAAGTTATCCGGACAATGTCAGAACATCTCATAAGGCTTGACTTCGCAGGAGAGGATTTCGCGGAAAAGACGCTGATGAGAGAACAGGTGGCCTCTACAATCTTTGGAAATAAGATTGCTATGCCTCATCCGATCGAAGCATGTGCAAAGAGGACGGTTATCAGCGTGGGCATTCTGAATCAGCCCATTTTATGGGGCAGCGGTCAGGCACAGCTGATCTTTATGCTGGCAGTGAAAAAGGAAGATATGAAGTATTTAAACAGCTTCTTTGACTTGACGGTGCGCCTGGTGGATGATGAGGGTCTGGTAAGGAAGCTGCTGGGTTCCGAAAACCTGGCTCAGTTTAAAGACAGACTTCCGATTTTATAGAGAAAGGAAAGAAAGCATATGAATTTAAAAGAGTTGATTTGTCCGAAGCTGATTCTGTGTGATGTCGATGCAAAGGATTTCCAGGATGCCTTAAGGCAGATGGCAGGACATTTAAAGAAAGAAGGATATGTGGAGGAAGGATATCTGGATATGCTTTTGGAAAGGGAACGGAAATTCCCCACCGGACTTTGTACCAAACCGTTTGCGGTGGCTCTGCCCCATACGGAGCCTGACCACGTGATAAAGCCGTGTATAGCCGTTGCCAAGCTTAGAAGGCCGGTAGAATTTCATGAAATGGTGAATGATCAGAACACAGTCGACGTTCGTTTTATTTTTAACCTGGTACTGCAGAAGACAGAGCAGCAGCTGGAACTGCTGCAGAAGATCATATCAATTTTCTCTGATAAGGAGGCGATGGAACAGCTGGAGAAAGAGCAGGAACCTGAGAAAATAGCAGAGATTTTAGAACATACAAAAATAGGAATAAACACTTAAACATCGAAAGAAGGGAGAAAAATTATGGCAAAAGTATTTAAGGTTTTGTCTGCCTGCGGCAGCGGAATTGCAACTTCCTCTCATGTGGCAACTTCCATCCGGCAGGGGATGGCAGACCGGGGAGTGAATGTTGAAGTCAGGACCTGCGGAGTAAATGAGATGTCAGGATTGATCGACAACGTGAAACCAACCATTATTGTTTCCACCACTTCCTTAGAATCTGTGAGAAATGTGGGTGAGATTAAAGTCATGTCAGGGGTTCCCCTGCTCACGGGTATTGGGAAAAATCAGTTTTTTGATGAAATGGAAGAATATTTAAAAAGTATTTCATAACAAATGAAAAGGAGGATTGAATATGGGCGTTATCAATACGATTTTAGGTCTTGGGGCATCTGTGATTATGCCGATCGTTATCTTTCTTCTGGGAGTGGTCTTCCGGATGAAGGTAAAAAATGCGCTGAGAGCCGGACTTACGGTAGGAATCGGATTTACCGGCATAAGTCTTGCAATCAGCCTGGTAAGCGACAATCTTGGAGGCCTTGTAAAAGCCATGCAGGCAAACTGGGGACTGGCCCTGGATATCACGGATGTAGGATGGCCTGCGGCTTCGGGCATTGCTTTCGGAAGCGGAACCTTTGTGCTGGCATCCATCGTGACATTCCTTATAGTCAATGTGATCTGCCTGGCAATTAAGATCACCCACACGCTGAATGTAGACATCTTCAACTACTGGCACTTTATTCTGATCGGAACTGTATCTTACTTTGTCACAGGGAACTTCATTCTGGGTATTGTCGTAGGTACATTGTTTATGATGGTCAATACGATCTTAGGAGAGAGACAGGAGCAGGTGATCACCGACTTTGCAGGAGAACAGATGGCCGGTCTGACCTTCTCCACACAGGGATTCCCGCTTCAGCTGTTATTCGCCAGAGGCGTGGACTGGGTCATTGATAAGATCCCCGGTTTAAACAAAATTTCTTTTAACCTTGGAAATTTGCCGTCAAGCATCTCTTTTTTCGGCGAACCGATGATTTTGGGATTTTTGCTTGGAGGTATCATGAGTTTTCTCGCAGGATATAAATGGGATGCGGCTCTGGTCGTAGCAGTCGGACTTTCCGCTGCCATGTTCCTGCTTCCGAGGATGGTCTCCATCATGATGGAAGGCCTTGCTCCTCTCACGGATGCAGCCAGAGACTTTATGAATACCAGATTTCCGGGAAGAAAGTTCAACATTGCTATGGATTACTGTATGCTTCTGGGAGACAGGGACGTTATCACTATGGGAATCATCACTGTGCCGATCGTGCTCGGACTGGCAATCATTCTTCCGGGAAACAGATTTCTTCCGTTTACAGACCTTACTGCCCTTCCATACTGGATGATCGGTGTTGTCATCGGCACAAAGAGAAACTCTTTCAGGGCCTTGATTGCTGCGGTGCTGACACTTTGCATCGGCCTGTGGATTGCGACAGACCTGGCACCGCTGATCACACAGATGGCTGCCGGCGTAGGATTTAAGTTTGAGGCCGGAACTACCATATCAGGATTTTGTGTAGGACAGGAATGGGTCGGATACATCATACATAAGATTGTTTCCTTCTTCTCCGGAATGTTCTAGACGAAAGACAATACAAGATACCAAAATATTTTCTATATAGTTCGCTGGAAAGGGATTGTCAGGGAGACCGGGCGGTCCCGTTCCTTTAAGGAGAGAAAGGGAGGTTTTGGCATGTTAGTTTCAATGAGGGAATTGCTCGTGAGAGCAAAAGATGGGAAATATGCGGTAGCTGCAGCAAATGTTTTTACGGGGAGAACGGTGGAAGCGTGCTTTGCGGCCGCATCGGAAATGCAGGCTCCGGTGATCATAGCCTGCACGCCTTATGTGCAGATGGAGGAGCTGGCCATGGCGGTACGGTTGTATGAGAAAAAATACCCGGAGGTAACGGCAGCCCTGCATCTGGATCACGGGAAAGAGTATGAGGATGTTCAGCGTGCCCTGAGATGCGGTTTTACCTCTGTCATGCTGGATAAATCCACACTTCCCTATGAAGAAAATGTAAAAGCAGTAAGAGAGGCTGTCCGTGCGGCTCATGCAGTCGGTGTAACGGTGGAGGCAGAACTTGGACATGTGGGAAAAGGGGCAGAGTATGAAGAGACAAGGGACAGCGGGCTTACCAGGAAAGAGGAGGCCGCTGGCTTTGTGAAAGAAACCGGGGTGGACTGCCTGGCTGTGGCGGTGGGAACATCCCATGGAGTTTACAGGGGAAAACCTCTTTTAAACTTTGAGCTGCTCTCTGAGCTGAGCAGAGAAGTATCCGTGCCCCTCGTGCTGCACGGAGGTTCTAATACGGGAGAGGAAAAGCTGAAGAAGGCTATCACCCTTGGAATACAGAAGATCAATTTATCTACGGATCTTTCCACGGAATACTTAATCGGGGTGCGGAAGTTTGAAGAGGAAAATGATCCGCTGTTCGACAATGACGGAAAACTTATCTATACCGGAAACCGGACGGTGTACGCCAACCAGGCACTGGCAGCGGGGGCAGAAGCCTATAAACATATTTTAAAAACATACATGAAAACGTTTGGAAGCGAAGGAAAAGCATTGGAATGAGAGAGGAGACAACATGGAAAAAATAAAAGCTGCCGTGAGTATGGAACTTTGGCCGGAACAGTTGAAAGAGCTGGAGTCCTGCTGTGATGTGAAAATACTTCCGTGGACGGCCACGGATATCCTTCCCACAGAGGAAGAGATCATAGAAGAATGTTCTGGCTGTGAGGCGGTGCTGTTTTATACTGATCCGGTGACAGAAAGAGTGATCAGGGAACTCAAAGAAAAAGGGTTAAAGCTGATCGGCTGCGGAAGGGCCACGCCTAACAATATTGACACGAAGACTGCAAAAGAGCTGGGGATCCCGGTCATCCACGCGCCGGGAAGAAATGCACATTCGGTTGCGGAATATACCGTGGGAATGATGCTGGATATCTGCAAGAGAATTTCCTTTACCTATCACGGTCTCTGGTCCGGAAGATTTTTGGCAGATGAAAAAGACATTTACGATGTGCCGGATAAAAAGGACGTGATCTGGCGGTTTAAGGACCGGGAGAATCCGAGATCCTCCTATCCGTGGGGAATCGATGTATACGGCCGGACAGTGGGGATCATCGGGCTGGGCCATATCGGACAGAACGTGGCGAAGATCTGTTCCGGCATGGGGATGAAAGTTGCTGCTTATGATCCATTTCAGCCCCAGGAGACGTTTGATGCGGTATGCGCGAAAAAATATGAAGATCCGATCCGGATGCTGCCATCATGTGATTTCGTCAGTGTCCATTTGAGTGTGACACCGGAGACGAAAGGCATGATCAATGATGAATGGTTTAATGCCATGAGAGAGGACGCCTATTTTATCAATTCGTCCAGGGCTGCCGTAGTGGATCAGAGGTCGCTGATCGAGGCTCTGGAGAACAAAAAGATTGCGTTTGCCGCGGTGGATGTCATGTGGGATGAACCGGCGCCGAAAAATCATCCGTTTTTTACGATGGACAACGTTCTTCTGACGCCGCATATGGCTGGGATCAGCACAGATTCTAAAAAATGGGCATCTGAGATGATAGCGGAAGATCTGCTCAATTATGTACGAAAACAGTCGCTGGTCAGAGTTTGGAACCGGTAGAAGGGAGGCGGATACTATGAATTGCGTGAGAACTGTCCTGGGAGATGTGGACGCAGAAAAGATAGGGTTTACCTATACGCATGAACATGTCTGCTGCAATCCGTATACAGCAGAGAAGGATCCCACTCTGGCAATTACGGATATAGAGGGTTCTATAAGAGAACTTCGCCTGTTTGCCGAAGCCGGCGGTTCTGCTCTTGTGGAGGGAACGGCTGCCGATTACGGAAGAGACCCGCAAAAGCTTGTCTATGCAAGCAGGCAGAGCGGAGTGCATCTGATTGCCACCGCCGGATTTTATCTGTTTGACCACAACCCGGATTTTATTGATGATATCAGCACAGAGGAACTGGCAGAACTGTTTATAAGAGAGATAGAGGAAGGTATGGACGGAACGGAGATCCGGGCAGGACAGTTAAAATGTGCGGTATCCCCCCGGTTTATTCATCCGAGGGAAGAGAAGTGTCTGAGAGCTGCCGCCAGGGCACAGCAGAAGTCCAATGCCCCGATCTGGATTCATCACGGAGGGATGATGGGGATAGAAATTCTGAGACTTCTGGACCGCTGCCAGGCGGATCTCTCCAGAGTAGTGCTCGGACATATGGACCGGAATCCGGATCCCTATGAATATAAGAAAATTGCTTCTATGGGAAGCTTCCTGTCTGTGGACAACATCGCAAGAGTTTACCGCTATCCGGTCCAGACTAACATTGATATGATTTTGGATCTGATGGAAGAAGGTTATTTGGAAAGGCTTCTGATCAGCGCGGACTTTGGCAGGAGCAATTATTTCAGGGCCAACGGCGGCGGACCGGGTCTTGAGTATATTTTAAACAAGTTTATTCCGAGGCTTAAGGAGTCGGGCGGGATTACAGAGAATGAAATCCGGACCATTTTTGTTGAAAACCCAAAAAAGGTATACGGCTGTTTTTAGCCAGGACGGAGGGACCTGATGTATCAGAAACAAACAGTGATAAAGGGAAAGACAATTGCATCTGCCTTTATAATGGCACCCATGGTGACGTTCGGCTATGGGGTTAAGGACGGAATAATCACGGATGAGCTGATCTCCCACTATGAGGCCAGAGCCAGGGGCGGGATCGGAATGATCATCGCGGAAGCAGCCTGTGTGGCAGAGGACGGAAGGCTTTCTGAGTATCAGACAGGTATATGGAACGAGGATCAGATGGAGGGGCACAGAATGCTGGTGTCCGCAGCACACAAGTTTAAAGTTCCGATACTATCACAGCTTCACCATGCGGGCATACGGACAGTATCGGGAAGGCCTGCCTCCCCGTCCGCATTTCATGGGACACTCAGGGGAAGAGAATATACGGCAGACGAAATGAGTGAAGACGAAATCCTATTGAGAGAACAGCAGTTTATTGAGGCTGCTGTCAGGGCCAGGGCTGCCGGATATGACGGAGTCGAGCTTCACTGCGCTCATTCTTATTTTCTGAATGCATTTTTATCTCCGACAGTCAATCACAGGACAGACCGGTTCGGGGGAAACATCGAAGGAAGAATGAGGGTTGTACTTGATATCATGGAGGGCATCCGGCATAGCTGCGGTGAGAATTTTCTCATTTCCGTCCGCCTCGGATTTGACGAGCCGGATCTGGAGTCATCTGCATTTATGGCGGGGACGTTTGAAAAAGCCGGCATGGATTTCCTGCATGTATCCACAGGCTTCGGGTCTACGGGCTTTATGGATGAGAGGACCATGGAGAATCCTCCTGACGAATTTCCCTTCAATATCCGTATTTGGGGCGCCATGCAGATGAAACAGAGAGTAAGCTGTCCTGTAATCGCTGTGGGCGGAATCCGGCAGGTACAACAGGGAATGTTTTTGCTGGAACAGGAATGTGCGGATTTTGTGGCCCTTGGAAGAGCGCTGCTCTGCGACCCTGAATGGGTAATAAAAATCAAACAGGGAAGGGAGATCGTATCCTGCAGAAACTGCCGGAAATGTCTTTGGAGCACGGATTATCATAAATGTCCGGGATGGAGGGAATATCATGGATAAAAATACAGTGAAAACGTTCAGGTTCGGCGTTCTGACATCGAAGGGACATGCTGAAGTACATGAAATGAAGCTGCCGAAACTGGGAGAACATCAGATACTGATCAAACAGCTGGCCTGCAATATTTGTACTGCTGATTACGGACAGTGGCTGGGGCTGAGAGAACACCAGGGCTATCCTATGGCGGGCGGACATGAGGGGGCGGGAGTTATACTGGAAACCGGAGCCAAGGTAGTGGAGCTGCTGCCGGGGGATTTTGTAGCCATCTCCAATAACTACTGCGGGGAATGTGAACACTGCAGAAAAGGGGAAGAAAGCCAGTGCGTGATCCGGAGCTCCTATGACCTTCATGAGGGCGGGTATAAAGGAAGAATGGGATTTGCTGAATATCAGGTAAGAAATGCTACGGCAGTAATGAAGATGAATCCGGAATTAAGTCCCGGGGAGGCGGCTTTTTTAGAGCCTCTGGCAACCGCAGCAAAGGGAATAGGAAAGCTCAGAGTAAGCCCTCAGGATACGGTGGCAGTCATCGGGGCTGGGACTATGGGACTTTTAAATGCCCAGGCAGTCAGGGCGTGCGGTGCCAGAGTGATCGTCACTGAAATGATGGAAAAGAAGATCAAAACTGCCAAAGCCATGGGATTTGAGGTGATCGATGCCGGCGCCGCAGACCCGGTGGAGAGAGTGAAGCAGATGACAGGAGGCCGGGGCGCAGATGCTGTCATTGTGGCCGTCGGAGCCACAAAAGCCAATGAACAGGCGGCGGCCATACTCAAACATTTTGACGGCCGGATGCTGATGTTTGCAGCCGCTTATCCGGCCCCTGAGCTGGGGATTAGTTCTAATGACATCCATTACCGAAGGATGGAGATTCTGGGTACATATTTGGGCGATACAAAGGATTTTCTGGAAGCGGCCAGACTGCTCAATCAGAGAGTGGTGGATGTCAGGCCTCTGATCGAGGCCAGTTATCCGCTGGAAGATATTCAGAAAGCCTTCGAGGAGGCCGCAAGACCCGGGAATTACAGGGTCAGTGTCATGCTCCATGAGTCAGGCAGAGAGGAGGGGACATGCTCAAAGTAGGACAGGAGGGATTTTTTTATAAATATGTAACGGAGCGGGATGTGAAAATATTTGCAGAAGTATCAGGAGACAAAAACCCTCTGCATCTGGATGAAGAGTATGCCAAAGGCACCAGGTTTCATGGGCGGATTGCCCATGGGATGATCGGAGCCGGTTTTATCTCTGCGGCCATCGCCGGTGTCCTGCCGGGGCCGGGAACCGTGTACCTGAGTCAGATGCTGAATTTTGAAAGGCCAGTGAGGATCGGAGACCGGGTGACTGCCAGGATCAAAGTCCTGAAAATCGAGAGGAAGAAATCATTTGAGCTTGCAACACTGGAAACAACCTGTGTCAACCAGGACAATGAAGTTGTCATCAGCGGAACAGCGCAGGTAATTCCTGCGGGGGAATAGGAAGGAGAATTTATGCAGTTATTGAGACTGGTGCCCACGGTATTTTATTTTGACACTGTAAAACAGTTTCAGGAAGAATTTAAGATCGGCCACAGTGATCTGGTAGTGACAAACAGGTATCTGTATGAGCCGCTTCTGAAACCGCTGGGTGTGAACGCTAATTATATTTTTCAGGAGGAATTCGGAGACGGAGAGCCATCCGACGAGATGATCGACCAGATAAAAGAGAAGACGTCGAAGTATTATTATAACCGGATCTTTGCACTGGGAGGGGGAACGATACTGGATATCAGCAAAATACTGGCATTGGATATGCCGGACGGCAGCACTCCGCTGTTTGACGGCGAAAAGGAGCCTGTAAAAAAGAAACAGCTGATCGCAGTGCCCACAACCTGCGGCACCGGAAGCGAGGTCACGAATGTAGCTATCGCCGAAATAAAATCCAGACATACGAAAAAAGGCCTGGCAGCAGATGCCTGCTATGCGGACTGTGCGGTCCTGATACCGGAAACTCTAGAAAGACTGCCCTATAAGGTGTTTCTTACCAGCTCAATCGACGCTTTTATACATGCAGTGGAATCCTTTCTGTCGCCGAAAGCATCTCCGGCTACGGAGCTGTTCTCCGGGAAAGCCATAGAAATGATTCTGTCCGGTTACCATGATATGGCGGAGTCTGGAAGAGAGGCAAGAAAAAATAATTTGAAAAGCTATATACTGGCCTCCAACTATGCTGGCATTGCGTTCGGGAACGCGGGATGTGCCGCTGTCCACGCACTGTCTTACTCGATTGGAGGTGCATTCCATGTACCTCACGGAGAAGCCAATTACCAGTTTTTTATGGATGTGATGGAGCTATATGAATTAAAGAAACCGGGAGGAAAGATCAGAAAGCTGAGACAGACCATCGCGGATGTGTTTGGATGGGAGGCGGACTCGGCATTTCTAAGACTCCGGGAGCTTTTGTCAAACTTTATGGAGACCAGGCCGCTGAAAGACTATGGCATGACAGAAGTACAAATCGAAGAATTTACAGAGAGCACGGTACAGAATCAGCAGAGACTCTTAAAGAATAACTATGTGGAACTGACAAAAGAGGAGATCAGAGAGATATTTAAGAGGAGATATGATGAGAGATAAGAAGGACAAGCCGTGGAAAGCGGAGTACAGGGAGAAGCTGGTCAGTGCGGATGAGGCGGTTTCTCATATCAGGTCAGGGCAGCGGATTGTTTTTTCTCATGCGGCAGGGGAATCTCTGGTCCTCTCGGATGCCCTTGTGAGAAACAGAGCCCTTTTTGAAAATGTGGAAATCGTCCATATGGTTGCCATGGGAGCAGCAAAATACTGTGAACCCGGGATGGAGAAACATTTTCGCCATAACAGTTTTTTTCTGGGAGCTTCTACGAGGAAGGCCGCAAAAGAGGGCAGGGCGGATGTAACACCGGTTTATTTTTCAGAAGTCCCGGAGCTTTTCCGGACAACTCTCCCCGTAGATGCAGTGTTTCTAAACCTCTCGCCTCCGGATGAGCATGGTTACTGCAGTTTCGGGATATCCGTAGATTATTCTAAACCGGCGGCTATGGAGGCGGAATTGGTGATCGCACAGATCAATCCCTCTATGCCCAGAACGCTGGGTGACAGTTTTATTCATATAAGTGACATAGATTATATTGTGGAGGCAGATACTCCTCTGATCGAACTTCCGCCTGCAGGGATTTCAGAGGTCGAGAGGGCGATTGGGAAAAACTGTGCCTCCCTGATCGAAGACGGGGACACGCTGCAGCTTGGCATCGGAGCCATCCCGGATGCTGTCCTTGGGTTCCTGAAGGAGAAAAAAGATCTCGGAATTCATTCGGAAATGATCTCAGACGGCATTGTGGAACTTTATGAGGCCGGGGTGATCACAAACCGCAGAAAAAGTCTTCATGCCGGAAAAAGCATCGTTACCTTTCTTATGGGCACGAGAAAGCTGTATGACTTCGCGGACAACAACCCGGCAGTGGAGCTTCATCCGGTGGATTATGTAAATGATCCGTATGTCATTGCACAAAATGAACGTCTGGTATCTGTCAATTCCTGTGTTCAGGTGGATTTGATGGGACAGGTTGTTTCGGCTTCGGTGGGCAGGAGACAGATCAGCGGGGTGGGAGGCCAGGTTGACTTTGTGAGGGGCGCCAATATGAGCCGGGGAGGAAAGAGCATCATGGCGATGCCGTCTACGGCGGCAGAAGGCAGGATATCAAAGATCGTACCGGTGATCGGCGAGGGAGCGGCAGTTACGACATCCAGGTATGATGCAGACTATATCGTGACGGAATATGGAACGGCGAGATTAAAAGGTGAGACTTTAAGAAACCGGGCCAGGAAGCTGATCCGGATCGCGCATCCTGACTTTCGCCGGATGCTTGCGGAAGAATATGAGAAAAGATTCCGGGAAGCCTGGAGTGATGACGAATAAAGACAGCCTGTATCCTGATGTATTAAAAGGATACAGGCTGTTTTGACGAACAGTTCTCTTAATGGAAAGAAAAGCAGTTTAATATTCTGTAAAGTATTCCGCAAGCTGAATGATAAACTGACTGTTTGTAGGACGTTCCAGTGTGCATGTCTGAGTTATGCTCCAGAATAATTCTTTGTTTCCCTTGCTCCATACAGTGTCGATGGCATGGCGGATCGTCCTCTCTACACTGGTCGACGTAGTGTGATTCTGCTCTGCAATATGCGGATACAGACGTTTTGTGATGCCGTCAAAAACCGAAGGATCCCGCACTCCTATTTCAATTGCCTGTCTCAGGTAGAGGTAGCCTTTCAGATTCGGGGTGATGCCCAGCTGTTTTAAAAGCTTGCTGATCTTTCCGGAGAGGTCCAGGTGCTGGGTTCCGGAAACTGTCTGATTTAACAGCTGATTAATGTGAATCACGTGAGATGTGGTGTCAGATATAGGTGCCCTATCCTTTGAATGGATGACCGAAATTTGTAAAATTGTATCATCTGACAGTACCAATTGAAGATTTTCGTTTTGCATGATATACTCCCCTCATAAAGATAATGTTGATTCCTTAGATTATGTAATCATGTTCATTATAGAGAATAATGAGGAATATTGTCAACTTGTGGAGCAATGGATTTATTCCATATTTGGAAGGTTAAGCGGATGAATTATAAAAAACTGAAGGAAATTATGCAGTCAAAAAATTTTACTGTGGAAGACCTGTCTACAGCCAGCAGGATTCCGATCGGAACTTTATCAAAAATTGTATGCGGCATCACACCTAATCCCAGATATAATACGATGGAAGAAGTGGCGTCCTCCTTAAATTGTTCTCTGGATGAGTTTTCCGGCAGGGAGCCGATGGTGCCATACAGTTACGAGGATTATATTCAGAAGTTCAAGCGGCTGCCGGCGCATCAAAAAGAATATATCAAATATGTGATCAATTTGGAATATGACAGAATGGTTTCTCTGACATCGTCAGGTAAAAAATCTATGAAGTGTTTTGAATTTACCAGCGTGGAGGATGGACTGGCCGACTATGGGAGTCAGAAAGTACATGATGTATGGGTGGAACAGAATCCGCTTACAAGGGAATGTACATTTTTCGTATGGGTGCGTACAAGTAATCTGGAACCGAAGTTCTGCAGAAATTCAGTTCTGGGTTTTCAATACCTGGATGGACGTCTGCCGAAGCACGGAGAGATATGGATGTTTCTTCGGTCCGGATATTTATACATAGGACGTTATTTTAAGAGACACGGCGTCCAGTTTCTGAGATCATTAAACGGCACCATTGATGATGAATTGATCACCAATTCTCTGGAATATAAGAGAGTCGGAAGATACGTTGGAACAATCGATATTCCTGATTTGACATCCACCGTTTAAAAGCTGTAAATCTGTCAATACTCTGGATATGATGTTAGAAAGGGTGTGGCAGAGTATATGAAGCTGGAAGAAAAAGCAATTCTCCGTTTTTTGGACAGATTTGATGAGACTCCGTTTCTTGTCAGAATCAGAGAAGAAGAGTATACAATCGGACATGGAAATCCCAGATTCTCTATCATTTTCAAAAAAGAACCGGATCTGAAAGAGATGATTACAAGTACATCGCTGGCACTGGGAGAGGCCTATATGCGGGGCGATTTAGAGATCGACGGGGATCTGTATCAGGCCCTGTACTATTTTCTCGGTCAGATGGGGAACTTTTCTGTGGATACCAGAGTATTAAGGAAACTCATGTTTCCGTCTCTGGGGAGAAGAAAGCAGAAAGAAGACGTCTCATCGCATTATGATTTGGGAAACGACTTTTACAGTCTCTGGCTGGATGAGACTTTAAACTATTCCTGCGGATATTTTGAGAATGAGCAGGATACGCTTTTTGATGCACAGAAAAAGAAGACACAGAGGATACTGAAAAAGCTTTATCTGAAGGAAGGTATGGAGCTTTTAGACATTGGATGCGGCTGGGGATATCTTCTCATAGAGGCCGCAAAGAAATATAAAATCAGGGGCACAGGGATTACGCTGAGCAGAGAACAACAGCAGGGATTTGAAAAAAGGATCAGGGAAGAAGGACTTGAGGATTACCTGCATGCTGAACTGATGGATTATCGTGATCTTGCTGGGTACGGGAAAAAGTTTGACCGGGTTGTCAGCGTGGGTATGCTGGAACATGTGGGCCGGGATCATTATGAATTGTTTTTCCAGTGTATCAAAAGGGCGATGAAGCCGGGAGGGGTATTTCTCCTGCATTTTATCAGTGCACTGGAAGAACATCCGGGAGATCCATGGATGAAGAAATATATTTTCCCGGGAGGTGTGATACCGAGTCTGCGGGAGATCACCAGTCTGAGCGCCAAGTATCGCTTTTATTTACTCGACGCAGAAAGCCTGAGGAGGCATTATAATAAAACGCTGCTGTGCTGGGATAAGAATTTTAATGAGCACAGAAGAGAGATCGAAGAACGGTTCGGAGAGACATTTGCCAGGATGTGGGATTTGTATCTTTGTGCCTGTGCGTCAACCTTTCAGAATGGTATTATTGATCTGCATCAGCTTTTATTTACCAATGGGATAAATAATGAACTGCCGATGACAAGATGGTATTGAAAAAATAAAAATCAAAGAGGGTATTTCATAAGCCACAGCGCAGCTTTGAAATACCCTCTTTTTAATATCCGATTACATTTATGATCTTCTGGTTAATCCGTCCCAGTTCATCGCTGACCTGATAATTTTCAGTGTCAAACAGGTATTGATGTACCCGGACAGCATTTTCTTTCAGAGTGGTTGGGAAGCCATACCATACTCCGAGATATTTGTATTCCTTCTGATCAAACGGGAATCCTTTCTGACCCTTAATGTCATACCGGAAGATCGATAAGAGCATAGAGAACAGTTCTTTCTGGTCCATATTGGTTTTGATCTGTGGGAGAATCTTATCCATGGCACCCATCAGGCCAAATGGATTTTTTTTGCCTTTGGCAAAGATCTTCTGAAGAACTTCACGCTGCCGTCCGGCACGGGCAAGATCTCCTCCTGCGGTATAGCGGATTCTTGAATATGCGACGGCCTGGTTCCCATCCAGTGTATGCAATCCGCCGGTTTTTATTTTGGGGGAGTAGCCTCCGTTTAAACGGTTCATGTCACCGATATAGCTGTTCAGATTTTTTAATATCGAGGAATCGACTTTTACTTCTATTCCACCGATGGCATCTACGATGTCCGCAAGAATTTTGAAGTTTACGGTCGCATACTGGGTGATATTCAAATCCAGGTTTCGGTTGATGGTACTGACAGCGAGTTCGGGACCTCCCATGGAATACGCCGCATTGATCTTAGTGTAGTGGCCGTTGACACTCACATAAGTATCACGGTAGATAGACAGCATCTTGATTTCTTTTGTCTGATTATTGATGCTGACAACGATAATGGAATCAGAACGGTTGCCCCGGTCCGACATACTTCCAGTCTGAGAATCAATGCCGAACAAGGCAATATTGGTGTAATCTTTCATATTGGCATCCTCATGGACCGTGACCAGCTTGCTCTGATTCATTGGTGTGGAGTTGATCTTGCCCAGTTTCGTGTAGGAAACCCCGAGGATCACGCCAATCAGAACAACGATCAGGAAAAGTAAGATAAAGATCCAGCGGATAGGGGAATGCCGTCGTTTGTCTGCTTTTACGCTCATAAAAACCTCCTAGTAAGCGTTCTTGTTAATAAATCCTTTGAAAACGGTCAGAAACAGGATTTTAAAATCCAATGATAAGGTCCAGTTTTCAATATAATAGAGATCATGCTCAATTCTGCCGCGGATGGATGTGTCACCGCGGAAACCGTTGACCTGGGCCCAGCCTGTGATGCCCGGACGGACCTGATGCTTGATCATATAGCGGGGGATCTCTTCCTTAAACTTTTCTACAAACAGCGGACGCTCCGGCCGGGGTCCCACAAGACTCATATCTCCCCGCAGAACATTATAAAACTGGGGAAGCTCGTCCAGACTGGTATGACGGATAAACTTTCCGAACGGGGTCACCCGCGGGTCGTTTGGCCTTGTCCACTGAGTTGCTTCTTTTTTCGGGTCCTGAACCCCCATGGAACGGAACTTGTACATCTTAAATGGTTTGTTGCCAAGCCCGACTCTTTCCTGTGCAAAGAAGACCGGTCCCGGTGAACTGCGTTTTACCAGCAGTGCGATAATCAGCATCGGAACAGCCAGGATGATCAGGGCGCAGGCAGATCCGATGATGTCGATGGTCCTCTTGGCAATACGGTTTACAACGTTTGTCAGAGGCACATTGCGGATATTGATGACGGGAAGACCGTCCAGATCCTCGGTGTATGGGTTTGTGGAAATAAAGTTATAATAGTCAGGTACAAATTTTGTATGAACACCGGATTTTTCACAGATGGCCACCAGTTTTTCCAGTTTTTCATATTCATCCAGATTCAGCGTGATTGCAACTTCGTCCAGAGGAGTCTGGCTTAAATAGTCTTCCAGTTCATTTAACAAGCCGATTTTTTTGATCCCTCTGTATTCAAAGTTGTCGCTGATGGTATCATCAAAAATACCGTGGATATAGAGGCCCCAGTGGGGATTGGCTTTGATGCGGTCAATGTAGGCGGCGGCAGAGGTACTGAAGCCGACAAGGACTACATGTTTTAAATTTCGTCCGCTTTCCCGTGTGCTGTTCAGCACTTTTCTGATTGTGAAGCGGGAAAGAACTCCAATGATAAAATTAACAGAGAAAAATAAAAGCAGGAGGCTTCGGGGGAAGTTCTGCAGTTTTGTCAGGACAATGGCAACAGACCCGATGCCCAGACCGGCAAGATTTGCTTTCAACAGGTTTACAATTTCACGGCTTCCGCGCTGATATCTTTTTGGGGTATACAGGCCGAAAAAAGTATATAATAAAAGAAGGATAATGATTGTAATAATAACCGTCTTCTGATAGTATGAAAATCCCAATTCGTACTTTCCGACAAAGAAAAATAACTTAGAGATCCACGAATCCTTTCCCCATTCGAAGCGGATCTTATGTGACAGAAAAGCCGATAAATAAATACAGACCGCATCAATAAAAATATGCAGGCGGTTTAAATAGGCTTGGTTTTGCTTAATCATTTGTTTTCTCCTCTTTACGATAATATTACACTGTACTTATTATAAGTGAAAAAGGGCAAAGGCACAATGGAATTATTTCTTATGTTTTTCTTAGTTTTATAACATTTAAAACACATTTTTTACACATTTATTTTGTACTATTTAAGCAGGTTAAATACGAAAGGAGATACAGGTTATGTACGAAGATATGAATTATAATAATACAGAATATACACAGCCGGATCAAAATCAAAATAAAGGAAACAAAAATAGAACAGGCAGGAAGATCGCAAAGCTGGCGGCTGCCGCAGTGGCTTTCGGTCTGATCGCAGGAGTCACCATTCAGGGAGTCCAGTATGGGTTTTCTGCAATGGGCATAGGCAACGGAGGGACACAGCTGGCAACGACCAATACAACAAAAACTTCGGCAAAGGGAACGGCATCAGGAAAAGAAGATTTATCTACAGTGGCATCTAACGTCATGCCGTCCATCGTTTCTATCACAAGCAAGTATGTGACCAGTTCCGGAAACTTTTTCGGGCAGCAGCAGGACAATGAGAGCGAGGGAGCAGGTTCCGGCATTATCGTCGGTAAGAAAGACGGGTACCTGCTGGTTGTCACAAATAACCACGTCATCGCCGATGCACAGTCGATATCCGTCGGATTCACAGACGGTACCAGCGCATCCGGTACGATCAAGGGAACAGACAATGACGCGGACCTGGCAGTTGTCGCGGTAAAGGTAAAGGATATTAAGGCTGCCACATTAAAAAAGATCAAGATCATAACACTCGGAAATTCTGATGACCTGAAAGTGGGAGAGCAGGCGATCGCCATAGGAAATGCACTCGGATACGGACAGTCAGTCACCGGCGGGTATATCAGCGCGCTGAACAGAGAAGTGCAGCTGACGGATAAAACCATGACGCTTCTTCAGACAGATGCTGCGATTAATCCAGGGAACAGCGGAGGAGCTCTTCTCAACAGCAAAGGGGAGCTGATCGGAATCAATACGGTAAAATATTCTTCCGAAGACGTAGAGGGAATGGGATATGCAATTCCGATTAATACGGCGAAACCAATCATCGATCAGCTGATCAAGCAGAAAACTGTAGATAAATCCGAGCAGGCTTACCTTGGAATATCAGGTCAGACCATATCAAGCGATATGGCAGCGCAGATGGATATGCCGCAGGGAGCGCTGGTGCGTCAGGTTGTCCGGAATTCACCGGCGCAGAAGGCGGGTATCAGTGCCGGCGATGTAATCATCAGCTTTGACGGGGCCACGGTTTCTACGATGGAGGGCCTGAAGAGCAAGATTGAAAGCAAAAAAGCCGGAGATACAGTAAAAGTTGCTGTAAAGCGGCAGAATCAAATGGGGACTTACGAGAAGAAAACATTCAGTGTCAAACTGGAAAAAAAGACGGATGACGGAGCTTCAGGCAGTACGCAGAATAACTAAACGGAAACGGTTGAATTCTCAAAGCATACAAGTTACAATGAAGACGGGCGGCAGGCAGCCGTCCGTTTTTAACGTAACAGAAAAGAGGATTCATATGATTTCAATTGAGATAGAACACATAAAATCTTTTATGGCCGGCTTTCTGACGGGGGACGTGTGTGACCAGTTTATGCTGTACGAAGGCAGGCTGTCCATGGGGACCATGTATGAATTTGACGGAAAAATGCTGAAAGATTTTTATGATACAGATGAATGGGAAATACTGAAAGAGTATCCGTATATACCGTGGAAAATGGAGAAGCAGAGAATATTTTCCCTTATAAAGGGGAAAAAGACTCCCCTGTCTTTTCAGTTTGTGCTTATGCTGAATCCGAAACGAATGGAAGCCTTTCTTTTGAAATATAATATATCTGACAGGCCGCAGCAGATCGGAGGATTATTTTTAAATATTTATTTCGACAGAAAACACTTGAAGTGTACGACAGGAGTGTCAAGAAACACATTTGTTCCGGATAAAACCCTGGAGACAGCCTGGGATGAAGAGATGACATTATTTTTGAAAGGCAGATAGGAGGAGCAGGCCTATGAAGTTATTAAAAGAGATTTGCCGGGGAATACTGATCGGGGTTGCCAATATCATTCCCGGGGTCAGCGGAGGGACTCTGGCGGTTTCCATGGGAGTTTACGACAAGATCATCTATGCACTCACACATATACGCAAAGAGTTTAAACAGAGCCTTAAAATACTGGTTCCAGTGGGCATTGGAGCGGTGATTGGACTGATAGGGCTTTCCTTTGTCATTAAATGGCTGTTTGAGTATTATCCGATTCAGACAAACTTTCTGTTTATCGGTCTGATTATCGGAGGACTGCCTGCCATATTTAAGAGAATGGAAGGAGAGAGAAAGGGCCTTTCCCATGGGATTGCATTTCTTTTGATGTTTGCTCTGGTTGTACTCCTGCCTCTTTTAGGCAGCAGCACGGCATCGGAAGTGATCTTGACTGCCGATCCCCTGATGATGGGGAAAATGTTTTTGATCGGGATTATTGCGGCGGCTACAATGGTCGTACCGGGAGTCAGCGGCTCGATGATACTTTTGATTCTGGGATTTTATCAGCCGATTCTCCGTGAAATCACACAGTTTATGGTCAATCTGGCGACTTTGAATCTGTCCGGACTCACTCACGGTATTCTGCTTCTGACTCCGATGGCTGTTGGGATCATAGCGGGAGTGGTGATCATCGCCAAGATCATAGAATATTTGTTTGAACATTTTGAGGCTATTACGTTTGCGGGAATCGGCGGACTGATTCTTGGTTCCCCGATTGCAATTCTTTATGAGGCAAATTTTGATCATTTTAATCTGTTCTCAGGAGTGACGGGACTGGCTGCACTGGCCGTGGGCTGCGTCTGCGCCTATTATCTGGGTGAAGATTAAAGGGTTTTCATTTATAGAAATATATGATATGATATGTAGTAATGAATACTATATCGGAAAGTTTTAAAAGGAGACGCCATATGAGTTTTAATATTGTCTGTGACAGCTGCACGGATTTGACGAAAGAAGATTTTGAGAAGGGATGCTATACCTGGATACCTCTGACACTGCTGATCGGAGATGAAGAGATCGTCGATGACGATACGTTTGACCAGCATTCTTTCCTGGAAAAAGTGGCAAACAGCAAAGGAGCCTGCAAGTCAGCCTGTCCGGCGCCGGAAGCTTATATGGAAGCATATAAAAAGGCAGATGATATTTATGTGGTGACTTTATCCGCGGAGCTGAGCGGATCCTATAACAGTGCCGAACTTGGAAAAAAACTGTATGAGGAGGAGCTGGGAGAAAAGAATATTCATGTATTTAATTCCAGAGGAGCGTCCAGTACGCAGCTTCTCATAGCAAGAAAGATTTATGAATATGCTTCCCAGGGCATGTCCTTTGAGCAGGTGGTAGAGAAGGTAGAGGATTACATCAGAGGGCAGAGAACTTTTTTTGTTCTGGAGACATTGGATGTGCTTCAGAGAAATGGAAGGCTGTCAAAGGTGAATGCAGTTCTTGCGACGGCTCTTAATATAAAGCCGGTTATGGAAGGGACCAAAGAAGGGATCATACAGAAGCTGGCACAGGCCAGGGGTACAAAGAAGGCATTGGCCAAAATGGCGGAATGCATTGTAAAAGAAGGACAGGATCTGACGGAACGGATTTTGGCCATTGCACACTGCAACTGCTATGAAAGAGCAGTGTATCTTAAGAAACTGCTCGAAGACAAACTGGAAGTGAAAGAGATCATCATAGTTGATACCAAGGGAGTCAGCAGCCTGTATGCATGTGACGGCGGTGTAGTTGTTGCATATTAGTTCATAGTGGAATACAAAAGGAAACGGTTTTGGACCGTTTCCTTTTTTGCGGATTGATACAGAGAAAGGCTTATTGTTCTAAAGTGTAAAATCCTTTGAAATCAGCGACTGGATTTCATTGATGAGAAGACTGGTGTGATATCCATCGGCTGCGGCATGAGAAATTGTGACTGTAAACGGCATTAGACAGCGGCCGTTTTTGATCTGGTATTTTCCATAAGTGATAATCGGAAAGAGATTTGGGCTGCCCTCTGCAGTCGTGGTGCTGTATCCGGTAAAAGACAGCCAGGGCACACAGGAAATACAGAAGAAATTAGGGGGCTGTCCGGGCCTGGCTTTGATTCCTTTGTTATTTCCGTATAAAGACAAATCCTCTGTCATCTGCCGGTAAAAAGAGGAAAAGTCTTCAGTGTAATTTGTCCACGAGTCTGAAAAGGTGTGATCATCATCGTGAAAAACAGTGTAGGAGGGATGAACGATATCCCAATATCCGGGCTGTCCGTCTTCGGAAATACCCATCCGGAATTCTTTCATATGATTGATCACGGTTGAGACACAGTAGACAAAACTGGGATAAAATCTGAGACCTTTGTTCTTGGTCAGTTTTAAAAATTCGGTTACATCTAATTCTGCAGTCAGGCTGTAACCACATTTTATTGTTTGGGTAAAATATTCAAAATGTTCTCGCCGCTCCCAAGTCTCGGGGCTGATTTGTTTAAACATGAGGCACCTCCATTTTCTAACTTTTGTATTTTATTATAAAGGAAAAGAAGGAATGTGTAAAAACAGATTGTTAAAAAAATATACAAGTTTTTTGCTGGCGTATGAAATATTTTGCACGAAAATATGAGGGTTCAGCAGTATGCAGAATCCAAATACTATGAATAAGATGTGTAAAAAGCCCGGATTTATGCGATTTTTCGTTATTTAATTAACGGTGTTTTTAGACGAAAACTATTGTATGACAAATAGAAATTGTATATAATTAGATACAATATTTATAAAGAAAGGGTGATGGAATGAGTCGATTAGAAATTGTAACACCGGGCCGTGCACAGATTGTGATGGAGGGTCTGTATAAAGATTTGGAGAGAAGGATAGAGTCCAGTCCGCCGGGGATCTGCCCGGTCGATATGTCGAGGGCATTTCTTGAGTTATGTCATGCGCAGACATGCGGTAAATGTGTGCCCTGCAGGATTGGTCTTGGGCAGCTTAAAAACCTGATCAATGATGTCCTGGATGGAAAGGCAACTATAGAGACATTGGGACTGATCAGGGATACGGCGCAGTCAATCATGGATTCAGCAGACTGTGCGATCGGCTATGAGGCTGCCAATATGGTATATAAAGGAGTGATCGGTTTCAGAGATGATTATCTTGAACATATCATGTACAACCGTTGCCTGATGTCGTTAAAACTTCCGGTGCCCTGTGTGTCTTTATGTCCGGCGAGAGTCGATATTCCGGGTTATATTGCCCTGGTCAGGGAAGAAAGGTATGCGGATGCCGTCCGCCTGATACGCAAAGACAATCCCCTGCCGACAACCTGCGGTTTTATATGCGAGCATCCGTGCGAAGCTAAGTGCCGCAGAAATATGATCGATGATTCGGTAAATATTCGTGGATTAAAACGGGTAGCCGCAGATTTTGCCGGCAAAGTTCCTCCTCCGCCATGCGGTGAAGAGACTGGAAAAAAGGTAGCCATTGTGGGCGGCGGACCGGGAGGGCTGAGTGCTGCCTATTATCTTAGACTGATGGGACACGATGTTACAATTTATGAGATGCTGCCGAAGCTGGGCGGCATGTTAAGATACGGCATTCCAAATTACCGGCTTCCAAAGGAACGGCTGGATGAAGATATCGAGGCTATCCTCGCCACCGGCGTCAAGGTGCAGTATGGCACTGTCATTGGAAAGAATTGTTCTGTAAGTGAATTGAGGGAACAGCACGATGCTGTCCTGATATCCATCGGCGCCAGCACCGATAAAAAGCTTGGACTCGAAGGAGAAGACGCAGAAGGTGTCATTTCCGCAGTCCAGTTTTTAAGAGATGTAGGCCATGGACGGTGTGAGTGCCTGGAGGGACGGGAAGTGGCAGTGATCGGCGGAGGCAATGTCTCCATGGATGCGGTGCGGACAGCAGTCCGTCTCGGCGCAAAAAAAGTAAGTATTGTCTACCGGCGGCGAGTTGCCGATATGACGGCTCTGGAGGAAGAGATTCAGGGAGCCGTGGCAGAAGGGGTTGAGGTGAAGACCCTGATGGCTCCGTCGAAGATCGAGGTTTCAGAAGACGGAAATGTAAAAGGGATCTGGGTAACGCCCCAGATGATCAGCAGGATACAAAACGGCAGAGCCAGTGTGAAGCCCACCGGTGAGGAAGATGTCTTTATCCCATGCGAGACACTTGTAGTGGCGATCGGACAGGATATTTTGTATGAGCATTTTGAGGAGAACGGAGTACCTGTTCAGAGAGGCAAGATCAAGACTGAAAAATACGGAGGGTTTGACGATATTCCGGGAGTGTTTGCAGGGGGAGACTGTGCAACGGGGCCAGCCACGGTTATTTCTGCCATCGCTGCTGGAAAAGTCATTGCTGCAAATATTGATGAATATCTCGGCTTTCATCATGAAATCACCTGTGATGTGGAGATTCCGGAGCCGCGTCTTAACGACCGTCCTCCGTGCGGCCGGGTGAATATGACAGAGAGAGAGGCCGGAGAACGTGTACAAGATTTTGAAGGAGTAGAAAACTGTATGTCAAAAGCTGAGGCTTATCAGGAGTCCGGGCGGTGCCTGCGCTGTGACCACTTTGGATTCGGAGTATTTAAAGGAGGGAGGGATACGAAATGGTAACACTGACGATTGACCAAATGAAAGTAACGGTGCCTGAGGGCACGACAATTATGGAGGCGGCAGCTTCCATTCATATCGATATCCCAAAGCTCTGTTATTTAAAAGGCATTAATGAAATCAGTGCCTGCCGCGTCTGCGTTGTGGAGATGGAAGGCAAAGACAAACTGATCACATCCTGCAATAATGTAGTGGAAGAGGGCATGGTCATCTATACAAACAGTCCCAAGGTGCGGTTAAACCGGAGAAAAACGGTTTCGATGCTTTTGTCACAGCATGACGGGCAGTGCATCACCTGCAGCAGGAGCATGAACTGCAGCCTCCAGAAGATCGCAAATGATTTTAACATACTGGAGAACCCATTTAAAAAAGAATTTGTACATAAAGAATGGGATAAGACATTTCCTTTGATCAGGGATGCGAACAAGTGTATCAAATGTATGCGCTGCGTTCAGATCTGTGATAAGGTACAGGGGCTGAATGTATGGGATGTATCCGGCACCGGGGCAAGGACAACGGTGGATGTATCCAGGAACCGGGATATCCGGGTCGCGGACTGTTCTCTCTGCGGACAGTGCATCACACACTGCCCGGTCGGGGCGCTGAGGGAGAGGGACGACACTTCTATGCTGTTCAGCGCCCTGGAAGATGAAAACAAGATCGTGGTTGCTCAGATCGCACCGGCAGTCAGGGCTGCCTGGGCGGAGCAGCTTGGCCTTTCCAGAGAGGAAGCACCGGTTGAGAAGATTGTGACGGCATTTCGGAGAATGGGAATAGACTATGTATTCGATACGACATTTTCTGCCGATCTTACGATCATGGAAGAGGGAAGCGAGTTTGTCAAACGTCTGCAGGATGGGGATTTAGAAGAGTATCCTATGTTTACTTCATGCTGTCCCGGCTGGGTAAGATTTATAAAGACTCAGTTCCCGGACATGATTGGAAGGCTTTCCACAGCCAAGTCTCCGCAGCAGATGTTCGGAGCGGTCATGAAGACTTATTTTGCAAAGAAACTTGGAGTAGATCCGGAACGAATCTTTACACTGTCCATTATGCCGTGTCTGGCTAAGAAAGCGGAAAGGGAGATGGATTTATTTTATGAAGAATATGCAGGCCATGATATTGACTGCGTACTGACCACAAGAGAACTGGACCGAATGCTCCGCGCAGAACATTTAAATCCTCAGTTTTTGGAGAAAGGAGAATTTGATTCTCCGTTTGAAACAGGCACAGGTGCAGGCGTTATTTTTGGGGCAACCGGCGGTGTTATGGAAGCGGCTTTGAGGTCGGCTTATTTTCTTGTGACCGGGGAGAATCCGGATGCGGATGCTTTTCGTGAGATCCGTGGAGTCAAACGCCAGGGATGGACAGAAGCCGAGTTTGATGTGGCAGGAAATGTCATCCGTGTCGCCGTAGTAAGCGGTCTTGGCAACACAAGGAATCTGATGGAAGCCATACGCAGAAAAGAAGTGAAGTATGAGTTCGTCGAGGTTATGGCCTGTCCGGGAGGCTGCGCCGGAGGCGGAGGCCAGCCGATCCATGACGGGCAGGAACTGGCAGAAGAGAGAGGATCAAGCCTCTACTTCCTGGACCGGGATACAGAGATCCGTTTTTCACATGACAATCCGGACATACAAAACCTCTATGAAGAGTTCTTTGAGAAACCACTGTCTCACAGGGCACACCAGCTGCTACATACGGAACACCAGGTCTGAATCTATCAATCTCTTTGACATGGTTTTCTTTTTTCGCTATAATAGTAACAATTTATGGAGAATGCAAGAAAAGGAGAACTAGTATGAGCAAGATAGAGATGACGACACCATTGGTTGAGATGGATGGGGACGAAATGACAAGAATTCTTTGGAAAATGATCAAAGACGACCTTTTGTCCCCTTTTATCAACCTGAAGACGGAATATTATGACCTTGGTCTGGAGCACAGAAATGCCACGGATGATCAGGTGACCTTTGATGCGGCAGAAGCAACCAAAAAATATGGTGTTGCTGTCAAATGTGCTACGATTACTCCGAATGCCGCAAGAATGGACGAGTATGACTTAAAAGAGATGTGGAAAAGCCCGAACGGTACGATCCGTGCTATTTTGGACGGAACAGTTTTCAGAACTCCGATCACCGTCAAAGGAATTGAACCGACAGTCCGCACATGGAAAAAGCCGATTACCATTGCAAGACATGCTTACGGTGATGTCTACAAAGGCGTCGAGATCAAAGTGCCTGGAGCGGGAAAAGCAGAATTGGTATACACGGCAGAAGACGGAACCCAGATAAAAGAGCTCATTCATGATTTTGACGGAGCAGGAATCCTTCAGGGCATGCATAACACAGAGGGTTCCATCCGGAGTTTTGCGAAGAGCTGTTTTACATACGCATTGGATACAAAACAGGATCTCTGGTTTGCCACAAAGGATACCATTTCAAAGAAATATGATCATACCTTCAAGGATATTTTCCAGGAGATTTATGATGCAGAATATAAAGAAAAGTTTGAGACAGCAGGCATCGAGTATTTTTATACATTAATCGATGATGCGGTTGCCCGTGTCATGAAGTCAGAGGGAGGCTATATCTGGGCCTGTAAAAATTATGACGGGGATGTAATGAGTGATATGGTATCTTCTGCATTCGGATCTCTCGCCATGATGACTTCTGTTTTAGTATCGCCGGATGGATATTATGAGTATGAAGCGGCGCACGGAACAGTACAGCGTCATTACTACAAGCACCTGAAAGGGGAAGAGACATCCACCAACTCTGTTGCAACCATTTTTGCATGGACAGGAGCTTTGAGAAAGCGCGGCGAATTAGATTCCAATGAAGAGCTGGTTAAATTCGCAGACAGGCTTGAGAGGGCGACGATTGATACGATAGAAGAGGGTACGATGACAAAAGATCTTGCATTGATTACTACGCTTAAGAACGTCAAAGTTGCAAACAGCGGGGAGTTTATTAAAGCAATCGCTGAGAAATTATAACAAACAATTATAAAATATTACCTTCTGTTTAACCGATACTTATTCAGCAGGTCTTCCTCTAATGCGAGGAGATATTTACGATAAAGAAGGGGATCCTGATAGCCACATGGCCAGGATCTTTTTTTATTACTTAGGAAAGACCTTGTCACGCTAATGCGTGAAAGGCTTTCCTAAGTAATAAAAAAAGATCCGCGGGTTGTACACAGATGCGTAAGGAAATCATTTGACTACGTCAAATCGCATCTGGTACGCAAAGTGTTCATACTAAAATGGAAAAAATTGTTGATTTCATATTGGCAACATGGTATAATCAATAGCATAATTACTCTAAAATATACTTACTAAGTGACTGCAAAAGATAAATTTTGAATAACGAAAGGGGGAGTTTATGGTGTTATCGAATGAAGATTTTCAGCAGCTTGCGGGATTGTTTGATATAAAGCTGAGTCCGATCACCCGGCAGCTGGGGGCCATAGAAGGCAGACTCGAAACAGTGGAGAGCCGGTTGGATACAGTGGAGAACAGATTGGATACGGTAGAGACACATCTGGGAGGAATAGATGAAAGGCTTAACACGGTAGAGACACATCTGGGAGAAATAGATGAAAGGCTTAACACGGTAGAGACGCATCTGGTAGAAATAGATGAAAGACTTAATACGGTAGAGACGCATCTGGTAGAAATAGATGAAAGACTTAACACGGTAGAAACGCATCTGGTAGAAATAGATGAAAGGTTTAACACGGTAGAAACGCATCTGGTAGAAATGGATGAAAGATTCAATGCAGTAGAAGAGCATTTGGGCGAACAGGATGAAAGATTTAACACAATAGAGAAGCATTTAGGCGAAGTAGATGAGAAGTTTCATATTGTTGACAGGCGGATGGATACGATGCAGAATCAGATTACTTTGCTTATACGAAAGACAGACAAGATAGAAAAAGACCTGTCTGGAACTAAAGGTATGGTATCAAAAATTGGGAATACACTGGATAATGAAGTATTGCCAAAACTGGGAGCTTTACACGACGGATATTTGCAAAACAAAGATATTTCATTCCGCTTGGTCACAAATATGGAGACAGAATCTTTGGAGGATATCGATACTTTGAAAAAAATAGCAGAAGATCATTCTGAACGAATTAACAAATTAGAAAGAAAATGCTCTGTTTAAGATGAGAATGTAACAAAAGTAAATTTATGGTTGAAAAATAAAGAGAAATGTATTATAATGTAAATTAAGGATGAGAAATCATTTTCACCATCTCTTGTACGAATATATCATTCATCTCTTCTCAATTATAAACTACTACTAAATTACGCGGCATCAGATGTACGAATCTCATTTCAACTGAATCTAAATAGAATTCTGATACTTCCAATCCTTGAAGTGAGAATGATTTCCATCCTTATACTGATGCACATGAAGAAAAAAACACTTGACATTATTTGGCACCCTGGAATATAATAATAAAAAATTGAGAAATCCTTTGAGCAAAAGTAAGTAGCTTGGCAAACGGTTTTACAGAGAGCTGCCGGTTGGTGGAAGACAGCAGATACGAGTCATGCGAATGGGTTTGTGAGGAGCGCAGAGAACGCATATTGTCAGTAACTGTCGACGTGATCCCACGTTACGGGAACGGAGTATAAAAGCTTAGGCGGAGTACTCTTAGAGGAGAGTCTGTAATTTCAGAAGGACTCTTAAATTTGGGTGGCACCACGGTCTATCGTCCCTTGTATGAGGGATGACAGGCCTTTTTTGTTATTTAGAAAAGATAGGAGGATTCTATGTTAAGTCCAACATTAGAACAGGTGAAAAATTTATTGACGATTTATCCGACAGTACCGGTGTTTTATGAGGTGCTGGCCGATCATGTGACACCGATTCAGGTTTTTATGGCACTTCGAAAGGCCGGTACCCCGTCCTTTATGCTGGAAAGTGTGGAAAACAGAGATCAGTGGGGAAGGTATTCATTTATCGGTGTGAATCCAAAAAAGGAAGTAAAGATAAACGGCACAGAAATAGAGATTGACGGAACAAAACAGACAGTGGAAAACCATATTGCATATTTAATCGAAATGGTCAATGCATACCAATCTCCGGTACTTGTTGATAAACCAAAGCTTACCGGAGGATTTATCGGATATTTCGGTTATGATACCATTCGGTTTGTGGAAAAGAAACTGGTCAATGTGCCCGAGGATGATCTGAACATGCCGGAATGCCATTTGTGCATGTATGATGAGATTGTCGCATTTGATCACCTGACAAACCGGGTGATCGTGATCCAGAATGTTCATGAGGAGGATGATCTGGAGACAAAGTATAAGGGTTTGGAACCAAGAGCAAGAAAATTGATCGAACAGATCGACAATTTCCGGATGTCCAGAAAAGAACGTACAGATAAAAAAGAGACAAAGGTAATTTCAAATATAACAGAAGAAGAGTACAAATCCAAGGTAGAAAAAGCAAAAGAATACATAAGAAACGGCGATATCTTTCAGGTTGTGCTCTCACAGCGGTTTGAGGTGGAAAGCGAGGCAGATCCGTTTGATGTTTACCGGTGTTTAAGAACAACAAATCCATCGCCGTACCTGTACTTTTTTGACTTCGTAGATTATCAGATTGCAGGTGCCTCTCCGGAGATGCTCGTAAGTGTCACCAATGGAATCGTGACGACGAAACCGATTGCGGGTACTGTGCCGAGAGGAACAACGAAAAAAGAGGATGATATTCTGGTCCGGCAGCTCATGCATGATCCCAAAGAACAGGCGGAGCACACGATGCTTGTGGATCTAGGGCGGAACGATGTGGGAAAAGTCAGCCGGTTCGGAACGGTACGTGTGGATAACTTTATGTCAGTAGAAAAATATTCGAAGGTGACCCATTTAGTCAGCGACGTACAGGGCGAGCTGAGAGAAGACAAAACTGCACTGGATGCCCTTATGAGCATACTTCCTGCCGGCACATTGTCCGGTGCCCCAAAAGTCAGAGCCATGGAGATCATTGACGAGTTAGAAGATAAAAAGCGAGGGCTATACGGCGGGACCGTGGGATATCTGGCATTTGACGGGAACATTGATACGTGTATCGCGATCCGTACGGTGCTTTTTAAAGATGGGAAAGGATATGTCCAGGCAGGAGCTGGAATTGTGGCTGATTCAGAACCGGAAAAAGAATACGAAGAGACTAAAAACAAAGCGCTGGCAGTCATCAATGCGATTAAGGAGGCGGCAGAATTATGATTTTATTAATAGACAATTACGATTCCTTTACTTATAACGTCTGTCAGGGGATCGGCGAGCTGTATGAGAATATTGTAGTCGTCAGAAATGATGAGATTACAGTGGAAGAACTGGCACAAAGAGAGATCGAAGCGCTGATTATCTCTCCGGGACCCGGATATCCGGAATCTGCGGGTATTTCAAAGGAGGCAGTCCGGTATTTTGCAGGAAAAGTTCCGGTGCTTGGGATCTGTCTGGGACACCAGGCCATCGGTGAGGTATTCGGGGCTAAGACGGTTCGTGCCAAAACTCTGATGCACGGAAAACAGAGTAAGATTCAGATTGACAGCAGTCTTCCTCTGTTTCAGGGACTGCCGGAAATAATCCCGGCAGCCAGATACCATTCTCTGATTCTTGAGAGGGAGGGGATACCGGAAGTGCTCACGGTTGCGGCCAAAGACGATGAGGGACAGATCATGGCTGTAAAACACAGAGACTATGACGTGTACGGGATACAATTTCATCCGGAATCTATTTTGACGGAATCCGGAAAAGCAATTTTTGAAAATTTCTTAAAGATAGCAGGTATAGAGACAAAGACAGAAAAGAAGGTGGAAGAGATGGAACCGGCACAGAAAACTGCGATGAAACCATATTTAGAAAAAATTGTCGAGGGAAGACATCTGACAGCTGATGAGGCATACGGAGCTATGGACTGCATTATGTCAGGAGGCGCGACCCAGGCGCAGATCGCAAGTTTTGTCACAGGGCTGCGCATGAACCATGAGACTGTGGATGAAATTACCGGATTTGCAAAAGTCATGCGCGCGAAAGCAGCCGTTGTTCCCAATGAGACAGAGGCCATTGATATTGTAGGAACCGGCGGTGACTTGGCCAGCAGTTTTAATATCTCCACAACATCCGCATTTGTGATTGCAGGGGCGGGACAGAAGGTTGCAAAACATGGAAACCGAAGTGTCTCATCTAAAAGCGGGGCGGCCGATGTGCTGGAAGCCCTGGGTGCCAAGATCGGACTTTCTCCGGAGCAGAATCAGAAATGCCTGGAGGAGGTGGGAGTCGCCTTTCTGTTTGCACAGACACACCATGGCTCTATGAAATATGCCGGACCTGTGAGGGCCCAGCTTGGAGTGAGATCTGTATTTAACATTTTAGGGCCTCTGGCAAATCCGGCCATGACAAATTATATTGTACTGGGTGTATACGAGGAAGATCTTCTGAGACCTATGGCGGAAGTCATGCAGAATCTGGGTGTGAAGCAGGCAATGATCGTGTACGGGGATGACTGCCTGGATGAGATCTCCATATCCGATACGACCAGTATCTGTGAGATACGGGACGGGAAGCTGATTTCTTATAAGATCAGCCCGGAAGAATTCGGAATCCCTATGGCAGAAAAGGACTCCATCAAAGGAGGAACATCGGATGAAAATGCGGTGATCACAAGAGAAATTCTGACGGGAAAAGAACAGGGGCCGAAAAGGGACATCGTACTTCTCAATGCGGGAAGCGCCCTCTATACCATAGGGGCAGCAAAAGATATGAAGGAAGGAATCGAGATGGCAAGGCGGTCCATTGACTCCGGCAGTGCCATAGAAAAACTCAACCAATTCATTGAATTTACCAATCGCTATTAGGAGAACACCAATGATTTTAGACGATATTGTAGAGAAGAGAAAAGAACAGCTTGAGAGGGAAAAAGAAAATTTCCCTCTGGAAGATATGAAGGAGATGGCTTTACATTCCAAGAGAGTCTCCCTGGATTTTAAAGCTGCACTGAAGGCTGATGGAATTTCGATTATATCCGAAGTAAAGAAAGCGTCCCCATCCAAAGGAATCATCTCAGAAGATTTCCGTCCAACAGAGCAGGCGAAAGCCTATGAAGAAGCCGGTGCAGACGCTATTTCCTGTCTGACAGAGGAACATTTTTTTAAAGGAGCAAGTAAGTATCTGGCGGATATCAGAGCCAGCGTAAACCTGCCGATCCTGAGAAAAGACTTTATATTTGACGAATACCAGATTTATGAGGCAAAAGTGCTGGGAGCCGATGCAGTCCTGCTGATCGCTGCGATCCTTTCGGAAGTAAAACTTTTGAAGCTTTCCTGGCTGGCGGCATCTCTGGGACTGTTTTGTCTGACAGAAGTCCACAATGAGGAGGAACTTCAAAAAGTCATCCGCTGCAAATGTGATATCATCGGCATCAATAACCGGGATCTGAAAACATTTCATGTGGACTTGAATACTACGAAACGATTGGCAAAACTGGTACCGTATGATGCAGTGCTCGTCTCTGAGAGCGGCATGAAAAACGGAGACGATATAAAGGAAGTGAAAGAGTACGGAGCCGATGCGGTGCTGATCGGAGAGACTTTGATGCGTTCAGGAGATATTAAAAATACAATCAATGAACTGAGAGGAAGCCTATGAAAATTAAAATGTGCGGGCTTCGCAGACCGGACGATATAATTTACGCAAATGAGTGCCTTCCGGACTATATAGGATTCGTTTTTGCTGAGAGCAGAAGAAAAGTCAGCGGCAGAGAGGCAAAAAAATTGGGGGAACAGCTGGACCCGTCCATTAAGAAAGTCGGCGTTTTTGTAAATGAACCGCTCCGGTCCCTGATTTCCATATCAGAAGAGGCGGGACTCGACATCATTCAGCTGCACGGAGATGAAGGAGAAGAGTACATCAAAGAAGTGAAACATGAAACCGGAAAAGAACTATGGAAAGCTGTCCGGGTGAGAATGGTAAAAGATATTCAGGAGGCACAGAGACTCCCGGCGGATAAGCTCTTGCTGGACAGTTTCTCAGAAGAGTCTTATGGAGGCACGGGGAAAGTCATGGATTTTGCGGTGCTTGACCAGGCAGATATCCGGAAACCGTATTTTATAGCGGGAGGTCTTACGGTTGAGAATCTGCCGGAGATCTTAAAAAAGGCAGAGCCGTATGGGATTGATATCTCCAGCGGGATTGAGACTGAAGGGGTAAAAGACAGGGAAAAGATGCTCAAGGTAATACAGTGTGTAAGAGGAGGAAAAGATGAGTAAAATCGGAAGATTCGGAGATTTCGGAGGACAGTATGTGCCTGAGATCGTGATGAACGCGGTCAATGAACTGAATGAGGCATATGAAACATATAAAAATGATCCAGACTTTTTGGAAGAGCTGCATGAATATTATAAAAACTATGCAAACAGGCCGTCTATGCTTTACGAGGCAAAGCGTATGACCAAAGATCTGGGAGGTGCAAAGGTATTCCTGAAAAGGGAAGATTTAAATCACACCGGAGCCCATAAGATCAACAATGTGCTGGGGCAGATATTGCTTGCGAAGAGGATGGGCAAAAAGCGCATCATTGCCGAAACCGGAGCAGGGCAGCACGGAGTGGCCACAGCCACAGTGGCGGCGCTGTTTGATATGGAATGTGTCGTCTACATGGGAGCGGAGGACGTGGAACGCCAGAGTCTCAATGCTTATCGGATGGAACTGCTGGGAGCAAAAGTTGTGGCCGTGCAGAGCGGTACGCGAACCTTAAAAGACGCGATCAACGAAGCTATGAGAGACTGGGCTACGAATATTGAGACAACTTTTTACTGCATCGGTTCTGTTATGGGGCCTCATCCTTATCCGACCATGGTCAGGGATTTTCAGAAGATCATCGGGGAAGAGACGAAACGCCAGATGCAGGAAAAGGAAGGAAAACTTCCGGACTGTGTGATCGCCTGCGTGGGCGGCGGGAGCAATGCCATGGGAGCTTTCTATGACTTTGTAAAAGATAAGAATGTGCGCCTTGTCGGAGCCGAGGCGGCGGGAAGAGGGGTTCATACAATCCAGCATGCGGCCACGATCGCCAGGGGAAGCAAGGGTATTTTTCACGGAATGAAGAGCCTTTTTCTTCAAAATGAGGAAGGACAGATTGATGAGGTTTATTCTATTTCCGCAGGTCTTGACTATCCGGGAATCGGACCGGAACACGCCCACCTTCATGACATTGGCAGGGCAGAATATGTGAGCGTCACGGATGAACAGGCAGTATGCGCATTTGAGTACTTAACAAAGATGGAAGGGATTATTCCGGCCATTGAATCAGCCCATGCGGTAGCCGCGGCAATGGAAATTGTCCCGAATATGAAAAAGGATGAAAGTGTTGTGATCTGTCTGTCCGGCCGGGGAGACAAGGATGTGTTTCAGGCAGCAAGATATAGAGGAGTGAAGTTAGATGAGAATTAAAGAAGCATTTGAGAAGAGAAAGAAAAATGGACAGAAAGCGCTGATTACCTATATCGTGTCCGGTGATTTTGGATATGAGACTACTAAGAAAAATATCATGAGTATGGTAAATGCCGGTGCGGATATCGTAGAGATCGGAATTCCGTTTTCTGATCCCATAGCAGAAGGGATCGTTATCCAGGAAGCCAGCCAGCATTCGCTGGAAGGCGGAACTACGCTGGCCGGAATTTTTAAGATGGTGAAGGAACTGAGAAATGAAACGGATACACCGTTTGTGATGATGATGTACTTAAATACGATTTACCGTTTTGGGACGGAACGTTTTTTTGACCTCTGTAATGAATGCGGGATTGACGGTGTCATCGTGCCGGATATGCCGTTTGAGGAGAAGGATGAGATACAGGGAACAGCTACGGCTCATGGTGTTGACAACATCAGCCTGGTAACGCCTGCTTCTCACGACCGAATCGAATCCATTGCGAAGGACGCAGAGGGATTTTTGTACTGTGTCTCATCTATTGGTGTAACAGGGACGAGAAATGAGTTTTCCACAGACTTTGACGCATTTTTTGATGTGATTAAGAAAAACGCAGATATTCCCTGTGCGGTGGGATTTGGAATTTCAGGTCCGGAACAGGCCAAAAAGATGAGTCAGTATTGTGACGGCGTGATCGTGGGCAGCGCTATTGTAAAGATCATCAGCGAGTATGGAGAAGACAGTCCAAAAAAGGTATATGAGTTTACAAAAAGCCTTCGGGATGCGCTGGATGAATAAAATTTTGTGCAAAATGTACAAATTATATGGATGAGTAAATGTCAGATATTAATAAAATTTAAAAATATTTTTCTGAAAACTTATTAAAATTTAAAAAATGTGGTAAAATAAGTATATAATACAAAATGCTGAGACCGGAATTAACTCCGGTCTTCTTTTATTCCATAGGAAAGTTTGTCCACGTTGTTATTTTTCAGAGAAAGGAGTTACACTGCAGTGCAGATAGAGGAACGGATACAAGAACTTATAAAGGCTGCCGGGCAGAACCATAATGTCATTCAGCTGGATGAGGTCGATCAGGTCTTTGATAAGAGTTTGAGTGAGCAGGAATTTGATTATGTTATCGGCCGTCTGAAAGACCAAAATATAGAATTTTCGGATTTTACAGCGGCAGGCCATGCAGACACGGCGGAAGCTGAAAATGCTGTGATGGAGGATTCAGTGAAGGCTTATCTGCACAGGATAGGCAGGATTCCGCTGCTTTCCAAAGACCAGGAAGAAAGACTGGCAAAGGAAATTGAAGCGGGAAGCCAGTCGGCAAAAGATAAAATGATCAATTCCAACCTGCGTCTGGTCGTCAGTGTTGCAAAAAGGTATGCTGCAGGCAGCGGCATGGCGCTTCTGGATCTGATCCAGGAAGGCAATATAGGGCTTATGAAAGCGGTGGACAAGTTTGATTACCGGAGAGGATACAAGTTCAGTACCTATGCCATGTGGTGGATCCGGCAGTCTGTCACAAGGGCTATCGCGGACCAGGCCAGGACGATCCGGATACCCGTCCACATGAAAGAAAAGATGGGGAAAGTCAGCGGTGCGGCCAGAAAATTTTTAGAAGAAAACGGACGGGAACCCAATGCAGATGAACTGGCAGAATTGATGGAAATCAGCAGGGATCAGATGGATGAGATCATGAGATTGTACAGTGACACTGTATCTCTAGACTCTCCGGTCGGAGAAGAGGAAGATGCGATGCTCATGAATTTTGTAGCGGACGAGAGCATGCCGGAACAATATCAGACGGCGGAGCAGGGAATTCTCTCTGAACAGATAAATGAGATATTGTCAGAACTCACCGAACGTGAACAGACGATTTTAAGGCTGCGTTTTGGATTTGTAGAAAATAGGATCTGGACACTGGAGGAAGTAGGGAGAGAATATCATGTGACGAGAGAGCGCATACGCCAGATCGAAGGAAAAGCTTTGAGAAAGCTGAAAATGAAAAAGGAAACGAAATCTCTAAGAGCCTATATTGAAGACTGATTTTGGTACTTTTTTAAAAAATCAGCCGGCGGGAGGAAAATTCCCCCGGTTGATTTTTTTTTCATTCTCCTTTATACTTTGCATCGAAACATGAAGCTGAAAAGGAAAAGGGTAAAAGATGAGAGAGAAAAGGTATGAGGAACTGGTTCCATATGTAGAACAGGCGAAACAGGGCAGCGAAGATGCGTTTGCCTATCTGTACGAAGCGACCATAGAGCCGACCCGTTATTTTGTCTATAATTTCTGTAAAAATAGAAATAAGGTGGAAGATCTTCTTCAGGAAATCTATCTGGAAGTGTACCGGTCTCTGCCGTCTTTAAAAGATAATATGGCGTTCTGTGCCTGGCAGCGCCAGATTACATATCATTGCTGCGTAAAATCTATAAAAGAGAATGAAGAAGCTTTTATCGGGGATGACAACATTGAATTTATAAAAAGTCTGACGGACAGCAGTGAAACTCCTCAGGATATAGTTTTGCAGAATGAGAAGTCAGAACTGCTGAACAGGTGTATCCAGAAGCTGCCGGAAAAGCAGAGAGCTGCTCTGTTACTTTACTCTTTTCAGCAGATGCGGATGAAAGAAATCGGAAAGGTCCTGGACTGCAAAGAGAATGCAGTAAAAAATCTTTTGTTTAACGCCAGAAAGAATTTGAAAAAACAGATCGAGATGCTTCCTCAGGAGGAACGGGATGTGCTGAACATCAGAAGCTTCGGTATTTTTACTCTCTATCCGTTCCTGCGGGAGTCTCTTACTTATGCATCTAAAAAAGGAGTGAAGCAGGGCACTCTCATGATCAAGAAGGCTGTGATGGGAGCTGCCGTGGCCGCGGGAGTCGGAATCACGGGAGTTCTTGTATTCGGGAGCACGGATCTTCCGGAGCAGGACTTCCATGAAATTCAGCTGAAAAGTCCGGACTGGGAGACTCACGATCTGTCCGGACTACGGATACCGAAAAAGAAAGTGAAAAAAACAGTGCCAGTGTCGGTTCCGGTAAATGTGACCAGAATCAGGGCGGATAAGAAGAAGGAAAGGCTTGAGATTTATGTGACCGGAGATGTAAACTTCGAAAGCACGTTTGCAAAAGACAAGAAAGGAAAGATTTTCAGACCGGAAAGTTACAGCAGTCAGAAAAAGGTTCTGTATTTTTCTGTTTTTGTGAATGATTTTGAACTCCATTTAAAATCAAAGGACGGAACAACAGAAATTTTTGACTTCCGGCAGAAATAACTGAGATCAAGAAGGATTGCCATGCTGGTGCTCCTTCTTTTTTTGTTCCACAGGAAAACTGTTCTGTGGAATAAAAAATATTGGTTTTTGGTCTAACTCTTTTTTACGGTACCAATACCTGATAAGAAAAAATGTCAGATTACGAGGAAAAGGAGCAGCAGTTATGAAAAGAAAAATTTTAGTCTTCTTGTTGGTCATTGTATTTGGGACGGGACAGGCTATGGTTTTTGCGGAGTCCGGGGTACAGGAAGCAGCAGAAGTGGAGGCAGAACAGGCAGAAGATAGAAAGCCTGAAGCGGACATAGGAAATACAGAGGATACAGAATCGACAACAGAAGAATCGGAGACCGAAACCAGTACCCAAGCGGGAGATTTGTCAAAAGACATGGAAGAAATTGGGGGGGGGCTTAAGCAGATTTAAGAATACAGAAAATATTACAGAAACATTCCTGGATGCTGATGAGACGATCGTCCCTCTGGTGAATAAAGTTTCTGAAAAGTCTCTGAAAAAGACGAAAGAAGGACAGACCATGCTGGATGTGAGTCTTGGGAATATCAGGATCAATCAGACTGGTGCATCAGGCGGAGGACTTTCAGAGGCAGAGACAGAGCTGAATCCGAATGGTTATTATATTACAGGGAAAACGAATTCGTACAATGTAGTTGTAGCAAAAGGGGTCAAGACGGCACTGACACTAGACAGCGTAGAGATTGCAAGCAACGGATCGACCCAGAGCTGTGTGATTGTTTCACATGCAGATGTGACGATCACACTGAGAGGTATCAATAAATTGGATTGTAATTATGGGACGACTGGGTCGGTAGGAGGAGCTGCACTTGCCAAGGAAGGAATGGACGGATTTTTAACCGTACAATGTGAATACGCAGATAAAGAAGGACATCAGTGTGATGACAGCTGCGGCACATTGATTGCAAAGGGAAATGTGCCTCACGCAGGAGCTATTGGCAGTACAATATCTAATGCTGGAAAAGCAGGGGAAGGAGGATTTTGTAATTTTCGGATCAAAGGGGGAAATCTTGAAGTCAGCGGAGGTACTCATGTAGCGGGAATCGGTTCTGCATGTAATACACAATCTTACTTTGGAGGAGTCGCGTATACAAAAAATATTTATATCTCAGGAGGAAATATCAAAACAACAGGGACTGAGTGTGGACCTGGTATAGGTGGAGGATTCGGAGCTGACTTCGATGGCCTTTATATAACTGGAGGTAAAATTGAGGCACGGGGAGGCAAAAATGCACCTGGAATAGGGACAAGTGTGGGAGATGCAGATACTTATAAGCTAAAAAATGTGCATATCAGCGGCGGAGACACGGTTGTCATCGCGATAGGAGATAAAAGTACAAATATGCCCGGGATCGGAGCGGCCGGAGGGAATGATTATGTCAGCAATGTAACGGCAGAGCCTGACCCAGGTTATCAGGGATATATTCAGGATGGCACGAGCCTTGAGGATTACAGCTTTATGGAGGGAACGCCATTTCATGGGAAGACCAATATCCGGGTAGGAAGATTCTACACGAAGGTTTACTTTGGACCGTTCCGGGATGTGAACGGAATCGAGGATGATACGAAAGAGCAGATCGGAGCCAACCATGTGATCAGCAAGAGCGGCGGGAAACCGTTTACGGAGGAATTGCTTCATCATCTTACAAAGGTAACGGGGAAACAGGAAAACGGGACAAACTTTCTGCCGGAACAGCTGACGCTGGCAAAACCGGAGGAACTGGAAGTTATCAATGCCGCGAAGACAAAGGGAGAAATCGGGGATTTTCCTCTGACCTATACGACTCCCAACGGCACGGAAGTAACGGTGACAGTGTTCTTAAGAAATGACGGTGAGGATGCAGGGGGATTTGATAAAGAGAACATAAAAGAACAGATCGGAGCCAATGACTTTACAAAGGAAACGGGGGGCAGCCCGTTTACAGAAGAGGATATCAAGCATCTGGGTGAGGTAAAAGGTAAAGATAAGGAAGGCAACAATATTTCTCTCGACGATTTCTCTGTGGATCAGGAACAGTTCAAAAAGATCAATGAACATAAGACACAGGGGAAAGCCGGGGAGTTTGAGCTGACCTATTCTGATGCAAAGGGAAATAAAGTAACCGTCACGGTCACACTGGTCGGTGAGTACGATGCGATTACAGAAAACCCGGACACAGGTGAGATGATAAAGGGGAAACATATCATCAGCAAAACCGGCGGCGACGGTTTTACGAAAAAGCAGCTGAAAGAGCTGTCCATGGTTAAAGCGGTGGACAAAGACGGGACGGAGATTCCGACAGAGGATCTTAGTTTTGCGGAGGAAGAGCAGATTGCAGCGATCAATGAAGCAAAGACCGCAGGGAAGACCGGCGATTTTCCTCTGACTTTCCGGACGCCGGACAATACAACGGTTACAATCACTGTATTTCTGAGAGATGAGGGAACAGATGCCGCAAAGGAAGGACAGGATGATCCTTTTTCTGTGATCGGAGCGAACCATACGACACAGCCTACAAAGGGAGAGCCCTTTACGGAGGAACAGATCATCGAACTCTGCCAGGCAAAAGGAAAAGACAAGAACCTGGATAATGCAAAGATTCTGGTGGATGAAAGACAGCTGGCAGTGATCAACAAAGCAAAAAAAGATGGAAAAACGGGAGTTTTTGACCTCACCTTTTCCCTTTCTGACGGAAATAAAGCCACAGTAAAGGTGACGCTGACAGGAGATCACAGAGTATCCTTTGATCCTGACGGAGGAGACTACCAGCCGGAAACACAGACAGTCAAAGGAGGCGACTGTGCGGAAGCTCCGAGGGACCCTGCAAAAGAGGGATATGTATTTGAAGGCTGGTATTATATAGATGAAGACGGAAATGAAGTGAAGTGGGATTTCAAGACTCCGGTTCACAGTGATGTAAAGTTAAAGGCGAAGTGGAAAGAAGCGGACAGGACGGAGACTACGGCGGCACCTACAACTGCGAAAAAGCCAAAAAAGAAAAAGACGGTGCCGGAATGGGAATATAAGAAAAGAGTAAGAAGGAAGCGCGTCAGCAGAACAGGAGATGGGAGACAGATCCTGTGTCTCATCCTTGTGTTCGGGGCGTCATTGACCGGACTTGCGGCAGGGTTTAGGAAAAAGAAAAAATAAAGAAGGCAGAGCAATAAAAGCTCCTGAGTCCCTCAATAAGGAGGACCCAGGAGCTTTTTGTGAGTTTTAGCAGATCAGGTTAAAAAACATTATTTAAATTTTGGACGGTCAAATGTCAGTGTATTGCCTGTCGCATAAGCGCTTCTGAACTGGCTGTACATAAGTTTTCCGATCTTCTGGGCATATCCCGGATCTGTGGCATACTGGTGCCAGATGTATTTGGTATTTGGATTGTAGCGGAATTTGTACAGGGTATTTTGTTTGTAGGTACTGTTATTAATATATTCCTGGCTGACATATTTTGCAGCGCCTTTGATGGCTTTGTCCACACTTGTCCAGCCCTGATAGTATGCGTAGCTGAATCCGCAAAGCTGTGGGTCAGAATCATAGGCCTTGATGCCGTATAAATTGTATACCTTTTTAGATGAAATCTTCTTTGTCTGATATTTGCCGTTTACTTTTTGAAACCCTGTGACATTGCCTTTTTTGTCTTTCACAACAGACTTTCCTGTGATAACCTTGGTAATCGATTTGCCCTGTGAGAGAGTGCTTGTACCATAACCGGTCTCCAAAATCGTCTGGCAGAGGAAATAAACAGGATCGATCTTATAAGTTTTAGCAGCGCTATTGAGAACAGAACCTTTGTTTTTCAGCACACTTTTGGATTTTACCTTACTGTTTAAGAGACTGTTATACTTTGAGCTGTTGACGGTGCGGTATGTATTCAAACGCAAATACTGGTAGCCGTGAGTCGGATCAGTGCTGGTTGGAACATAATTGTTGTAATTGATCTTCTTTTTGTCGTAGGTTTTTACCGTCTGTGCCTTGATATAATCGGATGTCTTCTTATTATAATTAGTCGCTGTGTTTTTTGTATATAAGTAGCTGTTTCCCGGCTTGTTGATGTGGATTCTCTTTGCTGAAGAGATATAGGAATAGTCCAGTCCTAAATTCTTGATCGTAAAATTAGCCGGAAGCAGAATATTATATTTTTTGGTCGTGTAGTACTTGACTGAGACGGGTGCAGCGGATAATGTTTTCTTCTTGCCGTTCACATAGCAGGTTTTCTTATTCTTATAGAAAGTCAGCGTTTTGTTCTTGTACTTGAGTACAAGTTTGCCTGTTTTTTTGCTGTAACTGCGCTTGATTTTGGGCCCGTTCTTTACGAGAATACTGTAATAAGGGATCATGTTAATACTCTTCATCTGAATGCCTGGTGTTTTTGTGGAAATCCCTTTTTTAGCGTATGTAAAGTTTAGCTGTTTTCCCGTATAGTATCTTGTCTTGCCTCCGTATCTGATCTTTAAGGACGCAGCCGAGATATCCGATTTTGGGAAAACGGATAAAATCGATGTAAAGGCAAATAATATCGTAAATACTGCAATGATTCGTTTCTTCATAACTTATTTATCCTCCTATTGTAATTAAAATGTAATATAAGTATAGCATTATATTAAAAAATATACAATAAATTCGTAATATAAATGTAATATTTAAAACGGAACAGAGGAAGAAAGATTGGTTTTGGGAAATAAAAAATAGCCCAGGATTTGTACCTGAGCTATTTATTGACTGCTCTGTTCTCTAGTTGAATACTGGTGTGTCATAAATAAATCCGCTGGTGCTGGAATAAACACTTTGATATGTATTCATCAGCTTGCCGATGGACTGGGCGTAGGCCGGGTCAGAGGCATACTGATGCCAGAGATTATTTAGATTTTGGTTATAACGAATTTTATAGAGTGTATTTTGTTTATATGTATTGTTGTGAACATACCATTTAGATAAAAATTTACCGGCGCCCTGAATGGCTTTATCCACACTCGTCCAGCCCTGATTATAAGCGTAAGTGAATCCACACAACTGTGGAGCAGCATCGACCGCTTTTATGCCATAGAGGTTATAGACTGTTTTTTTCTGCTCCGCTGCGGATAAAGTTTTTACTTCCAAATATCCGCTTTCTGTTTTGACATATTTCCGTTTACTGTTTCTATCTTTAGAGGCTATGTACTTAAATGCTGTGATCTCACCGGAAGAGTCTTTTATCAGAGATTCACCGGTAACAATTTTACCTTTTAAATCTTGAGACTTTAATTTCGTATCTTTTAAATTTTGAGATTTGATTCCTTTAGCCAAAGTACTTGTCCCATAACCGCTTTCATGTACTGTCTGGCAAAGAAAATAAAGTGGGTCGAGATTATAAGTCTTTGCAGTATTCGTAATGACTGAGGCTTTTCCTGACAGAACACTTCCGGACTTTTTGGAAACCATAGTCTGGAGTGTGGAATTAAACTTAGAAGAATTAACCGCATGATAAGTGTCTACGCGAAGAAATTGAAAACTGTTCGTATTATCCGTAGTTACAGGAATGTATTTTTTATAGTCTATCGTCTTTCCGCCGTAAGTTTTCCATTGGGCCTGCTGTTTTTTTATGTAATTAGTCAGTGTCGTATTATATTTTGTCGTTGTATTGGACTTCACAGTAGAATCGGGTTTGCTTGCCGCCGCTGGCTTTGCATAATCAATACGTTTTGCAGAGCTTGAGTATGTATAGCTGATGCCCAGATACTTGGCTGTAAATTTTGCCGGGAGCAGAATATAGTTTTTGTTGATGCTCCGATACTTTACAGTCAGCGGGGCAGTGGTAAACGTCCGTTTCACCCCGTTGGTATAGGCATATTTTTTATTCTTATAAAACGTAATCGTTTTCTTGCCGTTGGTCAGTACCAGCTTTCCGGTCTTTTTATTGTAGCTTCTCTTTACTTTCGGTCCGTTCTTTACGATGGCATTATAATATGGAAGCATGTTGACCTTGTTGATCTGGATGCCCGGGGCCTTTCCTAAATTAATCTTTTTTCCTTTATAATAAAACGTGAGCTGTTTCCCCTTGTATGTGCGGTTTTTCCCGGAATACCGCAGTGACAGGCTTCCTGCGAAGACAGAGGCAGTCATCGAGATGCTCAGTACCGCAGACATAGCGAGTATTTTCATTCCTTTTTTTCTCATGGTAGATATTCCCCTTCCTTTCTTTACCAAAGATAAGTTTACTATAACACGGATGACACCGCAAAAACAAGGATTTTCCAGGCAGAACGGCAGGAAATACTATCCATGGAGATTGACAAAAAGCATGTAGTTTGATAGTATATTAACGTATGAATTTAGTACACTAATGTGCTATCATGACAGGAAATAAAAACGGAGGAGTTTTAGGATGAGAGTGAAAAAATTATTAGTGCTTTGCGTAAGTGCTGTGCTGGCAGGTTCTATGCTTTTGGCAGGATGTTCAAAGAAAGAAGAAAGTAAGACAGACGAGTCACTTCAGTATGTAAAAGACAACAAAGAATTAATACTGGGATTGGATGCCTCTTTCCCTCCTATGGGATTCACAGACAAGGATCAGAAGATCGTAGGCTTTGACATTGACATGGCAAAAGAAGTCACCAAGAGAATGGGGATCAAATTAAAATTACAGCCGATCAACTGGGATTCCAAAGACCAGGAACTGCAGGGAAAGACCATCGACTGTATCTGGAACGGACTGACATACAGCGAAGACAGGGCAAAAGAGATGCTTTGTTCTGAGTCTTACATGGATAACCACCAGGTGCTGCTCGTACCGGAAAAGAGCAAGATCAAGAGCTTAAAAGATATTAAAAAGCAGCAGGTGGGAGTACAGAAAGGTTCTACGGCCGCAGATGCTGTTGACCAGACAAAAGAATTAAAAAATGCAAAGATTGTATACTTCGGCAACAATGTTGAGATCTTAAATGACCTTGGAAATGGCTGTGATGCAGCTGTCATGGATGAAGTGGTTGCAAAATATTACGCGAAGAAGGACCCGGGAAAATTCAAGATCTTAAATGACAATTTAATTACTGAGAAATATGTTATCGGTTTCCGTACCGGAGATGAAAAACTGAAAGCAGAAGTAGAAAAACAGTTAAAGGATATGAAAAAAGACGGAACACTGGCTAAGATCAGTAAAAAATGGTTTGGCGAAGATCTGACAACAATCAAATAAGAGACAAGAAGCAAGAGGCTTTTTTCAAAGCCTCTTGATTTTTTCACCAACACAGAAATTAATTTCTGACAGAAAAATTCCGGAAAATTTATACTTATAGGAGCAAAAAAATGATAGATGGTATCATACAATGGTTTGAAAAACTGCCTGGCATTGCAGATATGCTGTTACATAACGGATTGGATCAGACGCTGATCATCTTTTTCCTCACACTGGTCTTCGGCCTGACACTGGGGCTTGTACTGGCGCTTGGGAGAATGACCAGATTTAAGATCATTCAGCTTCCGGTGCGTTTTTACTTGCTGATTATGAGAGGTACACCGTTGATCCTCCAGTTATACGGTTTTTATTTCGGTCTGAATCTGCTTTTAGGCATACGAATCGAACGGACTATGGCAGCGGTTGTGGCATTTTCTTTAAACTATGCCGCTTATTTTGCGGAGATCTACCGGAGCGGAATTCAGGCGATACCGAACGGACAGTACGAGGCTGCAAAAGTGCTTGGATTCGGTAAGGCACAGACATTCTTTAAGATCATTCTGCCGCAGGTAGTCAAGATCATTCTGCCGCCGATGGGAAGTGAGTGCATGACTCTTGTAAAAGATACTTCCCTGGCACATGTCATCGGTGTCATGGAAATTTATGTGGTCGCAGCCAATAATATGTCCAGAAGCCGCGGGATGGAATATTTGATCGTGGCAGGTATTTTTTATCTGATCATGAATATGATTGTATCTAAAGTTTTTGGCATCCTGGAAAAACGGATGAGTTATTATCGTTAAGGAGGAAAGAAAATGAGTGTTTTATCTGTGACTAATCTCCAGAAAAATTTCGGAAAGCTGAAGGTCTTAAAAGATATTTCTTTCCAAATTAACGACGGAGAGATCGTGACGATCATTGGTTCCTCCGGTTCCGGAAAATCCACGCTGTTAAGATGCATGAATCAGCTGGAAAAGGTGACCAAGGGAACCATCGAGATCAACGGACATACGCTGGTATCCATGAACGGAGACACACCGGAGTATGCGTCAAAAGAGGTACAAAAGAAAATACTGATGGAGACAGGATTTGTTTTTCAGAATTTCAATCTGTTTCCACACTACAGTGTGCTGAGAAATGTCATGGAGGCCCCGGTACAGGTGGCCGGTATCCCGAAAGAAGAGGCCAGGGAGAAGGCATTCGGACTGCTCAGAAAGCTCGGACTCGAAGAAAAGGCCGATGCTTATCCGTGTGAACTGTCAGGCGGACAGTCCCAAAGAGTCTCCATAGCAAGGGCGCTGGCTCTGGAGCCGAAGATTCTGTTCTTCGATGAGCCGACTTCTGCACTGGACCCGGAGCTGACCGGAGAGGTGCTGAAAGTCATTAAATCCCTGGCAGACCTGAATATGACTATGGTGATTGTCACCCATGAGATGGCATTTGCGAAGGAGATCTCAGACCGGGTCATCTTCATGGACCAGGGGGTCATCGTGGAAGACGCGGCTCCGGAGGATGTGTTTAACTCGGCCAATGAGCGGACGAGGGAATTCCTCGGAAAGTACCACGATATTGCCTGACAGTGCGGTAAACAGGGCTTTTAATTGTTAAGAATCATAGTAAGAAAGGAGCAATCAAGATGATAAAAAATATGCCGAATAAGTTTTCTGAAATTACACCCGAAATTGAAGAACTGGCAAAAAAGTGTGAGAAGAAAATCGATCCCACTCTTTTTGAAAAGTATGACGTGAAAAGAGGACTGCGGAAACAGAGCGGAGAGGGTGTACTGGCAGGACTGACTGATATTTCGACGATCATGTCCTATATGGTCGAGGACAGAGAGATTGTTCCATGTGATGGAAAATTATACTATCACGGAATTGACATTGAAGATATTGTCCAGGGATTTATCAAAGAAGAGCGGTATGGATTCGAGGAAACAGTTTATCTTCTCTTATTCGGGGAACTGCCCAATGAGGAACAGCTTCAGGATTTAAAACAGCTCCTGGCGGAATACCGTCAGCTTCCGACAAATTTTGTCCGGGACATTATCATGAAGGCTCCGAGCCGGGATATGATGAATACGCTGGCGAGAAGTGTGCTTACGTTATTTTCTTACGATGATAACGCCAGTGATACTTCTATACCGAATGTGCTCAGGCAGTCACTTCAGCTGATTGCACTTTTCCCTGTGCTGGCGGTTTACGGATATCAGGCATACAGCCACTACGAAAAAGGAGAAAGCCTGGTGATCCATCCGCCTCAAGAGAATCTGTCCACGGCGGAAAATATTCTGTACCTGTTAAGGCCGGACAGCAAGTATACAAAACTGGAGGCAAAAATCCTGGATCTTGCTCTGGTTCTCCATGCGGAGCACGGCGGCGGAAACAACTCGACTTTCACGACTCACGTGGTTTCCTCTTCGGGAACAGATACATATTCTTCTGTGGCAGCGGCACTGTGTTCTTTAAAGGGACCGAAACATGGGGGAGCAAACATCAAGGTTGTTCAGATGTTTGCTGATATCAAAGAACATGTAAAGGACTGGACGGATGAGAAGGAACTGAAAGAATACCTGACCAGGATCGTGAGGAAAGAGGCCTTTGATCAGTCCGGACTGATCTATGGAATGGGGCATGCGGTTTATTCTATTTCCGATCCGCGGTCAAAGGTATTAAGTTACTTTGTAGAGGGACTCTCAAAAGAAAAGGGAAAAGAAAAGGAATATGCTTTATATACCAATGTAGAAAAGCTGGCAAAACAAGTCATCGCCGAAGAGCGAAGAATCTATAAAGGCGTCAGCGCAAATATCGACTTTTACAGCGGTTTTATTTACAGTATGCTGGATCTTCCTTACGAGCTGTATACTCCGCTGTTTGCTATCGCGAGAATTGCGGGATGGAGCGCACACAGGATGGAGGAGCTTGTAAACGGCGGAAGGATCATAAGACCGGCGTACAAAGGCGTGGCCGGGCATAAAACCTATACACCGATAAAAGAACGTTAATAAGGAAAAAATATGGGCCTGCCGGAGAGATCCGGAAGGCCCGTTTTAGTTACTGTGCTGTTGTTGCGGCAGGTGCTGTGGTGGAAGCAGCAGGAGCTTCCTTATAAGTATCAAGGTCATCAGGAAGTGTTACTTTCACATCTTTTCCGATGTTGTGGTACTTAAAGTCCAGGATCATCTTGACTTTAAGTTTCGTATCTTCTTTGCTTGAAACAACCATGTTGATCTTCTGTGCGGTGATCTCTGAGTCTTTATTGACGGTCATGGTACCGGACATAGATTCAAATTTTACCTGGTCCGCATAATTGGTGCCGGCACCTGCGACTCCTGTGGAATTCATCTGTCCCATGATCTTATTGACATAGTCATTCAGGGCTTTTTCTTTTAATTTAAAGGAGATGACATAGTTGTCTCCTTTCTTATCCATCTTCAGACCTTTGTAGTTTTTGGCGTTTGTGTTGAACTGTCCGGCAGTGTTTTCCATCTGTTTCTGCATGGCAGCAAAATCCATCTTTTGTTTCTGCTTCTGACCGGAATAGTTTATATAATAGTAACCGTCGGTGTAATAAGCCTTAAAGTTCAGATCCTGTCCGGCTATGCCCATGGTCATGTCCATATCCATTTTCATGTCCTCGGATGTCATATCGGTAGCTTTCATCTTGAGTCCCATGTTCATCTCAAGGCTGGAACTGGTGGATGATGTACTGCTCATTTTCATCTTGATGTTTCCGCTCATATCGGCAGATGTTACTTTGCTCATCTTCTTCGTGGCAGCTTCCAATACTTCCTCGGGAGTTTTCTTCTTACATCCTCCCAGTGTAAAAAGCATCACGGCAGCCAAAGTAAGTGCCAGAACTCTTTTTAATCTCTTCATAACTGTCCTCCTGTGTTCTTAATAAAATTAGAATACATTACAAGATAATTATAGCTGTTTTTCTTTCCAAGGTAAAGCAAAACGAGTATAATACATCATAACAGACAGGATAAAAATAATCGGAGGATGGAGTATGAAGAGAGAATTGTATATAAAATCAGAAGTAGACCGTCATCGTCTCCATGTTTTAATACTGGCACCAGAAAATCAGCCCAGGGCAGTGGTTCAGATCTGCCATGGGATGAGTGAGCACAAGGAACGCTATCTTCCTTTTATGGAATATTTGCAAAACCGGGGCTATGCCGCAGTGATCCATGACCACAGAGGACATGGTAAGAGCATAGAAAGAGAAGACGATCTTGGATATTTTTACGACACCTCCGGACGGGCCGTTGTGGAGGATGCCCATCAGGTTACGGAGTGGATCAAAATGGAGTTCCCCGGCCTGCCTGTCCATTTATTTGGGCACAGTATGGGGTCTTTGATTGTGCGGTGCTATTTGAAAAAGTATGACTGGGAGCTGAGTTCGCTGACCGTATGCGGAAGTCCCAGTAAAAATCCTCTGGCAAAACCAGCCGCAGGGATGGCAAAGATTGCATGCAGAATCTGCGGAGACCGGAAGAAAGGCTTGTTTTTTCACAAACTGGCATTCGGAGCCTTCAATAAGCAGCTCAGGGACGGAGAATCATTAAACGGCTGGATCAGTTACGATAAAGATAACGTCAGGAAGTACGATGAAGAACCGCTGGACGGGTTTGTCTTTACAAACAACGGATTTTTAAATCTGTTTCATCTGATGGATGAGACATACAGCCGGAGAGGATGGGAGAAGAAAAAGACAGATCTGCCGATTCTGTTTATCGCAGGAGAAGATGATCCGTGTATCATATCCCAAAAACAATTCTGGAATGCTGTCTCTTTTTTAAAGGAGCTTGGGTATGCAGACACAAAAGGGAAACTATATCCCGGATGCAGACACGAAATCTTGAACGAATCATGTTCCGGCCAGATATATAAGGAAATACTCGGATTTATCGAATAAATGAAACAGAGGATACATAATCATGAAAACAAAGAGGATACTGCTTACAGCACTCTGTATGATGCTGGTATGGGCAGGAGGAGAGAGACAAATTCAGGGAGCATCGAAGAAACCCGGGAAGCCTTCCGGAGTGATGGCCACCGGCGTAAAAAGGAATATTGTTCTGTCCTGGGTAAAGGGAAAAAGAGCCACAGGGACGGAGATTTATCTGTACGACAAAGCGAAGAAAAAGTATAGAAAAAAAGCTGTCTCAAAGTCATCCAGACATGTGATCAAAGGCTTGAAGCCCGGGGTCAATTACTGTTTTAAAGTCCGTTCTTTCAGGAAATACAAAAAGAAAAAATATTACAGCAGATTTTCTAAAACAGTGAAAGTATCGATGGCAGCCAGAGGAGAATCTACTATTAAAAATTTTCTGAAAACAGCCGCAGCCCCGGTGGGCACCACCTTATACATCTGGGGCGGAGGATGGAATAAAGCCGATACCGGAACCGGGAAAGACGGGAAGCGGATCGGACTGAACGGGGAGTGGAACCGATTTTTCCTGTCGCAGAATTCGGGGTATAATTATAAAAAGTACCGCTACCGCAGAGGAAAAGGCCTGGACTGCTCCGGCTTCGTCGGGTGGACCGTGTATAATATCAGAAATACGGTACCGGGCAGAGGCGGTTATGTGCGGAAAGCAAAAGACCAGCCTGAATTGTTTGCCCAAAAAGGCTGGGGAACATATAAAAGCAAGAGTAAGGTGACAGACTACAAAGCAGGAGACATTATGGGATCTTCAAGCTGCGGCCACGTATGGATCGTCATCGGCTCCTGTAAAGACGGCAGTGTCGTTTTGGTTCATTCCAGTCCGAAAGGAGTGCAGATTTCCGGAACGGCCACACCGGGAGGAAAGAAAAAAAGCCAGGCACTGGCACTTGCAAGAAAATATATGAAAAAGTATCATAGAAAATGGTACACAAGATATCCGGACTGTTCCAGGGGAAGGAGTTATCTTACCCAATACGGACAGATGAGATGGGATATTTCGGGAAATCATATTATGGAAGACCCGGAAGGCTATCAGAAGAAAAGTGCCGGGGCGATCCTGAAAGATCTATATGAAAACTAGAACACAAGGAGGATAAAAATGAAAAACACGATAGAGAGAATACCTTTGCCTTTGGCAGGGCCGATGCTCGGCTTTGCCGCCATGGGAATTATGATAGAAAATTATTCTGTAACTTTAAAGTCAGTCTGCGGAGCCATGGCCGTCTGTCTGCTGATCCTTTTGCTGTTAAAGACCGGAACTTGTCTCGACATGGTAAAAGAAGAACTGGAAGATCCGGTAAACTGCAGTATTTCGGGTGCGTTTTCCATGGGTCTGCTTGTCCTGACCGTTTATATCAAACCTTATGTGGGGGATGCCGTTTCTATCTTGTGGATTCTTGCACTGGCGGTGCATGTGTATCTTTTGGTATATTTCAACGGACACTTTATATATTACAAGTTTAACATTAAAAATGTGTATGCAAGCTTTTTTATCTTCTATGCCGGACTGGCGATGAGCAGCATGACGGCTCCCAACGCTGATATGAGAGAGATTGGCCGCTGGTTTTTCTGGGCAGCCCTTCTCTTTACGGTGATCATTGCTGTTCCGATTATAAAGAGATATGCAAAAGTCAAGGAAATACCGGAAGAGTATCAGCCGCTGGTCTGTATCTTTGCGGCACCCGCAAGCCTTCTGCTGGCAGGGTACCTAAACTGCTTTGAAAAGCCAATGGCATGGCTGGTAATCGTACTAACGGTTTTATCTGTAATCTTATATGTTTTTGTGCTTGCGGCGGGATTAAAATATATTGTCATGCCGTTTACACCATCGTTTGCCGCTTATACATTTCCATTTGTGATCAGTGCCGCAGCATTAAAAGAAGCTTTTATCACACTGAGCCAGTGGGGATATCCGGTAACCTATTTAAAATGGATCGTAGATTTCCAGACCGTGCTTTCGGCAGCTCTGCTGATCTATGTGACACTGCAGTTTCTGAAATATATATTTTATGTCAAACAATAAACTCATACTTGCAGAAGAGAATCCAGCAAAGCATTATTTTCCTCTTCTTTTCGGAAGCAGAATCTGATATATTCCCCGTCAAGCCCTTCAAAACTTGAACAGTCACGGATCATCAGCCCTTTCTTGATACAGCGTTCAAACATCTCATGAGAAGTGGTGCCGTCCGTCAGCCGGACAAGAAGGAAATTGGCATAGGCTGGATAAATCTTAAAAGCAGGGGTGCCTGAAAGTCTGTCCGTACATTTTCTGCGCTCTTCTGCGATGTAAGCCTTCGTCTTTTTAATATAGTCTGTATCCATGAACATTGCTTCTCCTGCAAGCGCTGCAAGAGTATTGATGCTCCATGGATTTTTTTTGTCTTCCACTGCCCTGATAAAATTCGCATTTCCGCTGATCCCGTAGCCGAGGCGGATGCCCGGTGCAGCAAAGAACTTTGAAGTTCCCCGCAGGACAAACAGATTGTCAAACTTTCGGGTCAGGGGTACGGCAGTGACATCGTCTATATCCGGGGCAAACTCTGCGTAAGTCTCGTCTGCCAAAACAAAGATGCCGTGCTTTTTACAGTGGGAAAGGATCTCCGAGATTTGGTCCTTGTTTAATGCACTGGATGTGGGATTGTTTGGATTGCAGAATGCGAATAAATCCACATCATCGGTGAGGGAGTGTTTCAAGTCTTCGATGTCCAGGCAAAAGTCCGAGGATTCCTTCAGGTTATACTCCAGACAGGTGCCGCCGATCATAGAAATTTCCCGCATGTATTCAGAGTAAGTCGGGGAAAGCAGCAGAGCTTTCTTCGGACGGAGAAGGTGCATGGTCAGGCTGATCAGCTCTGTCACTCCGTTTCCGACAATGATATGCTCCATAGGAATCCGGGCATACAGGCTCAGTGTGGAGCGCAGGGACTTGTAGTCGCGGTCGGGATACGTGCAGACAGCATCTACATGGCGGATCAGGCTTTCCCGAAACAGCGGGGAGATCCCGAGGGGATTTACGTTGCCTCCGAAAGGAATGATGTCTTCTTTTTTAATCCCATATATTTCTTCTATTTTTTCTAAGTCGCTTCCGTGGAAGACTTGCTTCTTTTCTGACATAGTTTCACCTTTCTTTATCTTTTCTATTTTGTCGAAGTTTGCTATAATATTACGGAGCAGAGATCAAAGGGTGTGAAGCATCCATGACCTCTGAAATACAAAACTTTATTACAGCTATTATAGACCAAATACCCTGAGACCACCAGTCTTAAAATCGGAGGAACCCATGACAGAGAAGATGAAGCAGTTCATACAAATTGTACAGGAAGATGAACAGCGGGCAAAGGCCCTCTTTTTTTCTGAGGCCTTCAAAAATGAGTATTTGGAGGAGAATTCCAGGGAAAAGGAAATCTATCATCAGCTCCTGCTCGGCCGAAACCGGGGCCAGATCTTTGAAGAGTTTTTGATCTGTATCGGGGCAAAAGAACCTGCGGTGCTGAGACCGGAAAAGGATGCGTATGAGATCCGTCGGGTGAATGCGGTTGAGCCTCTGTACGTGAAGATTTACAAAGAGGGCAGCGGTTTTGTCCAGGGGAAGATCCGCCTGGATTCCACGTTTCTGTCTCTGCAAAAGACAGAATTTTCAGAAGAGGATTTTGTGGAAGGGGTACTGACCATTCCCGTGCTGTTTTCTGATGCTAGGGAAGAGAGCCGGGGAATTCTTACGGTTTCTGCCCCGTACAGCAGCTGTCAGACAGACATCCTGTTCAATGCAGAGAAAGAGAGAAACGAAGGGGCCTGGAATCTGTCCGACCAGATTTTCGATGCGTATATGGAATTTTGTCTTGGCAGATGTCATGTCACGGAGTTTGCGGAAAAGGAAATGAATCTGACCGCACAGATGGAGGGAGAGGCATCCTTAGAGATACTGAGGACTCTCTTAAACCTGCACTGTCATATTGTTCTCGGCGCAGAGGAAGCAATCGAGAGAGGCTTTGCAAGACTTGAGCCGAATATGAGTGAGGTTCAGTCAGATCCTTTTTACTATGGCTATTATTTATATTTGAAAGCACTTTATTTAAAGACACCGGATCAGACAGAGTATGCAAAAGACCGGATTTATGAGCTTTTTCAGAAAGCGGACGATCACAAGGGATATCTGCTGTGGATGCTGATTTATCTTGACGAAGAGCTGGCATATGATTTCGGACTTCAGCTTCAGAAGATAAAAGAGGTTTATGATACAGGCCGGTGCAGCAGCTTTTTATGGTTTGAGGCCGTCAGCATTTGGAACCAGGATCACAGCAGGGCAAAAAAGATCACTGATTTTGAGAGAGAGATCATTCATTTCGGCATTTGCAGGGACCTGTTTGGGAAAAGCATGAAAAAACATATTTACGGTCTTGTGCTGAAAGACAAAGGATTTTCGGAGGAGCTGCTTTTTGATTTGATACTGTCCTTTCAGAGAGAGGAGTCAAAGGAAGGGCTCCAGGCGATCTGCTCTATGCTGATCCGGGGAAACTGTACCGATGAGTGTTATCATATATATTTTAAAAAAGCTGTCCGGGCGGGGATTCAGATGATCGGACTCCAGGAATCTTACCTTCGTACGATTCCAAAAGACCGATATCCGTATCTTGAGAAGAATGTACTGCTGTATTTTTCGTACAGCAACAGTTTAAGCAGCCGGGAGAGGGCTTACCTGTATGCCAATCTTGTTAAGAACCGGCGAAAATATGAGGCAGTATTTCCATCTTTTGAGCCGCAGATTGAAGAATTTCTCTTGGAACAGCTGGCAGAAGGCAGAATCAATTCTAATCTGTTTATTCTTTACAGGGCCTTCTTTGACCGCCTTTTGGAAGGGATGAAAGGCAGGGCCGGAATCGCAGGGATTATGGCAAAGCAGAAATTGATCTGCAGGAATCCGGCGGTGGAAAAGGCCGCCGTCTATCATCAGGAGTTAAAAGAAGTTCAGAATGTTTCTCTGGAAAACGGGGAAGTTTATGTGACGGTCTACAGCGACCCTCTGGTCGTGTTTATGGATCAGGAGGACAACCGCTATCTGTCACTGGACTATGAATTTTCAAAACTGTGGACGAGGGAGCAGGAGGAGGCTGTATTTTCGGGGCTTGGCAGGAGAAATGAAGCATATTTGATCCGCAGAAGCCTGGTCTTTGCACAGAAGACAGAATATGAACCCGGAGATGTTCCGGATGTGAGGGCTGTCCTTGAATGTCAGAGCCTGAAAGAAGAATATCGGCACAGATTATTTGAAAAGCTTCTGGACTATTACTGGAAGCATGGAGAGCAGGAACAATTAGAGCAGGCGCTGTCTATGGTCCAGTGGAAATTTCTCTCCGAGGAAAACTGTAAGCAGATGCTGGAGTATTTCATTGCCGGCCGCCACTACAAAGAGGCGATGAAAGGCATGGAGATCTTTGGATTTGATTTCATGGACCCGGAGCCGTTAAAAGAGGTCGTGCTGCATGAACTCACATCCCGGAGCCGGAAGAGGGTGCAGACTTTGATCGATATGTGCCTTGCGGTTTTTAAGGGACAAGTATACAACAGCGAGATTCTTGCATATCTGGAACGTTTTTTCAGGGGAGACCTGGATCAGATGCGGAAGATCTGGAAACAGGGAGACAGACACAAAATATATGATCAGCAGTTTACGGAGCAGCTTCTTGATATGGCCGTCGGGAAAGGAGCAGAGTGGGAGGACCTTCCTGTCTTCTTATCTTATGTTGAGAAGGATTCCAGAGACAAAAAACTGATAAAAAAGCTGGCGGGCCAGTTTGCAGAACTGTCTTATGAAGAAGGAGTGTATATTTCGGATGAGTTTTATCCGATTCTCGGAAGGCTGATCGATCAGGGGAATCTCAAACTGATCTGGCAGTGGGCTTATCTGGATTTTTATAAAGATAAAGAATTGTCAGAAGAAGTCAGAGAAAGAATAAAAAAACTCATAGAGTGGCAGGAGGACCGCCGCTGTATCCTGCCGGTGCTTTTAGAATATAAAGAGGAGATACCTCTTCCATATGAGTGCTATACTTATACTTATGTAGTTTACAGGGGAGAGAAAGCAGGCGGCATGGTATTTCACTATGCGGAAAACAGGTCGGAGCCGGCCAGAGAGATTCCTATGAGAGAGCTGCTGCCGGGGTATTATGTGGCGGAAGTTCTGATCTTTGCCGATGAGTCGGCAGATTATTATGTGACAGCACCGGGAGAAGAGAGACGCAGGAGAAAAGATATCGTCTTTCTTGACCATTCCGGAAGGAACCAGAAGGGAAGATTTTATCAGCTGAATCACATGCTGAAGGAAAAACAAAGGGAGAGCGTAGCCATGGAAATGGAAATCTACGCGTATGAAAAAGCAATGACGGATCTGATCCGTCCGATGACAGAGGATCTATGATGAAAATAGGCATACAGATAGAGCGGGAAATGATATATCAGTGTTCCGTAACGGACGGAAAGATCGTGGAAGAAGAACCGAAAAAGCTTTCCGGGGACTGGGCGGATTATGTGCGTGCAGAATCGGAAAAGCATGCGGATACGTCCAATCTGTTTATGGGCGTTATTTTGGAGGACCCGGAGGAGGACCTGGCGTCAAAAGCCGCGGAGCTTAGAAAAGAGCTGGGGTTTTCGGAGGAACAGCTCAGGCTGTTTACGAAGGAGGAGGCTTTTCTGGGACTTGCCGGGGACCGAAAGGAACAGCTTGAACAGGGGGCTGTGGGGCTGTTTGACTATTCCGGCCAGAGATTGTTTTACTATCTGGTGAAAAAGCAGGATGGGCAGCTGCTCGTAGAGAGAGAAGACTACTCTGCTTTTATGAGAAACACCCGGCTGCCCCATCAGAAAGACATGGCATTTGAGAACGCCGCTGTTCAGGCTATGTCCCAGGAGGTTACTTCTTTAGTTTATTTGTACGGCAGAGGATTTGACGGTGGATGGCTGAAAAGCGCTTCGGCAAAGCTGTGTGCGGGACGGCGTGTGTTTATGGGAGATCATGTGTACGCGACAGGGGCCGTCTGTCTGCTGGGAAGAAAAAATGCGGCTGACCTTGACTCTGCCGTGATTCTTACCGACACGGTTATGATGTATCAGATCGGTGCCATGGTATGGAACCACGGAAAAGAAGAATTTCTGCCGGTCATAAAGGGTGGAAAGCCATGGTTTGAGAGCCGGGGAAATATGACGGTACTGGTTGAGACAGCGGCATCCATTCCTGTGGAGATCAAACCCCTGTTTCCCGGGAAAGGTGACAGAATGAGGTTTCCAATTTCCTTAAAAGGGCTTAAAAAACGTCCGGGACGCTCTACAAAGCTGAAGATTGAAGCCGAGTGCACCGGGGAGACAAAGTGCAGAATCAAAATCACGGATCTGGGGTTTGGGACATTATATCCTTCTACATACCAGGTATTCCAGCAGGTAATTTCATGGGAGAGGAGGGGACAGCCATGAGAATGGTATTGTGTGAGACAGAGGAGAGCAGGCGGACTTACACGCTGAATTCCTTTGGACAGACCATTTCTTCCTATGAAGAATTATGTTATATTATTTCAGGACAGTATTTATATTTTCTGACAGAAGGAATCCCGGAAGGGATGAGAGAGTGGATCGAAGAAGAACTTGGTCTGGTCCTGCCGGCAGAAGAGGAGACAAAGAAGCAGCTGGAGCATATTATCGGTTACCGGAATTATTTTACGGTTCCCGAGCAGAGAATGCTTGTCCAGCAGATGCGCACGGCCTATCTATATTCCTCTGTGAGAAAGCACAAAATGCTCGGCGACTTATATCTGAAACATTCCAGATATCTGAGCGCTTATCACGCCTATCAAAAATCGCTTTCCGGTCTGATGCAGCTGAAGACAAAGGAACAGCAGGAAGTTTTGTATCACACGGGACTCTGCCTGACCCGGATGTTCCGTTTTCAGGAGGCGAAGGAGTTTTTTAAAAGGAGCTGCCGCCTGAAAGAGAACAAGAAATGCCAGGAAGCATATTTCATAGTCTCTTATATGCAGGGAGATTACCAGAAGTTTTTGGAAGACGGCAGAGCGCTTTCTTTTACAGAAGAACAGCTGAGAGAGATCCATGAAAATATCTCAGCTATGGAGGAACGGTTTTCCGGAAGCGAGGAATCCACAGCACTGAAAAAGATTGGCTATCACAGAAAGAAACCCGATGACCTGATGACCAGAAGGCTTACCTGGTCGATGCTGGAACGGTGGAAAAATGAGTACAGAAGAGAGATTGTCTGAAATTGAATATCAGAAAAAACGGATGGAATTAAACCGGCGTTTTGTGGAAATGTATGAAGATGAGGTGTCTTATATTCTGGAGCAGAAGGAAGATATCGAGATCATGGAAAAGCTTTCCGGTGAAGAAGCAAAGCTGATCAGTGAGGAAGCCAGAAAATACAACCGCATCTTTGCCAGGATTTTTTATGATTCCGCAGGCGGACGAGTCTCCGATGAGGAATTTCTGCCCCTCTGGGAGAGGGAAGAGGAAATAAGACAGGGTTTGTCCCGTATCCAATCCCTGGAGGGTGAAAAAAAACAGATCGAGAAGGAAATTTCAGTCCAGGAAGATGAAGAACGTGATCTGAAAAGAAAAGAGAGGGAATTTCATGGAAAGTTCATCAACAGGAGGGCCTATTTTCTGTCTTCGCTGATCATGGCCCTGACTGCCGCGGGACTCGGTGCGGCAGCAGTTTTTTATTTTGAGCTCCGGCTGAGCGTTTCTCTCTGGCCGGCAGCGGCAGCAGTGTTTGGTGCGGCTGTGATCCTTCTGATTCTCAGGACAAGAAAGAAGAAAGCGGCAGAGAAAAAGAAAATGTATCATATGGTAAGAAACCACAAAGAGACTTCGGGACGGAGGCTCAAATCGGAGTATGATACGATTGTCAATGACCTTGAATTCTGCAGAGAGAAATATCAGGTGCTGTTTGGATATATTTCCGAAGAACAGTGGAAATTATTTGAGTTTTGTGCTAAAGTTGCAGCGGAATTAAATTGCAGTGAAGAACTTTCCGCCCAGAGGAAGACGTTTGTCTCGGCCATGGAGCAGTGTGGAATGCATGCACCTCAGGCCTGGTGTTATTACCCAAAGGCAATTTATGATATACCGAAAAGGATCAACCGGATGGAATGGCTGTCCGGCCGTCAGAACATCTGTGAGCAGGCAATGGTGCAGCATGAGCGGGCGATCCGCAACAATCTTTTAGAATAAAATATAAAAAGTAGGAGATATGATATGAGTAAAGAATTGGAAAAGACTTATAACCCGTCTGAGATTGAAGACCGGTTATATCAGAAGTGGCTTGACAACAAATATTTTCATGCAGAAGTGGATCACAGCAAAAAACCGTTTACGATTGTGATTCCGCCTCCCAATATTACGGGTAAACTCCATATGGGGCATGCACTGGATGAGACGCTGCAGGATATCCTGATCCGCTTTAAAAAAATGCAGGGATACAATACACTGTGGCAGCCGGGAACAGATCATGCCAGCATTGCAACGGAAGTCAAGATCATCGAGGCGCTGAAAGAGGAAGGCATTGAAAAGGAAGATCTGGGAAGAGAGAAGTTTCTTGAGAGAGCCTGGGAGTGGAAGGAAGAGTACGGCGGCACAATCGTCAGCCAGTTAAAGAAGCTGGGTTCTGCCTGTGACTGGGACAGAGAGCGTTTTACGATGGATGAGGGCTGTTCCAAAGCAGTGGAAGAGGTCTTTATCAAGTTATATGAAAAAGGCTATATATACAAAGGGTCCAGGATCATCAACTGGTGTCCGGTCTGCCAGACTTCAATTTCTGACGCAGAAGTTGAGCATGTGGACCAGGCAGGTCATTTCTGGCATATCAAGTATCCGGTTGCGGGAACCGATGATTATTTAGAGATTGCTACTACCCGTCCCGAGACAATGCTTGGAGATACGGCGGTGGCTGTCCATCCGGACGATGAAAGATATACACATCTTGTAGGGAAAATGCTGGAGCTTCCGCTTTGCGGCAGACAGATCCCGATCGTGGCGGATGAATATGTAGACAAAGAGTTTGGAACCGGTGCTGTGAAGATCACTCCTGCCCATGATCCAAATGATTTTGAAGTCGGAAGACGGCATGGCCTCCCAGTGATCAATGTGATGAACGATGACGCCACGATCAATGAAAACGGCGGCAGATATGAGGGCATGGAGCGTTATGAGGCGAGAAAAGCCATCGTAAAAGATCTGGAAGAACAGGGATATCTGGTAAAAATAAAAGAACACGAGCACAACGTCGGAACCCATGACCGCTGCAAAGCTACCATCGAGCCGATGGTTAAACCCCAGTGGTTCGTAAAGATGGATGAGCTCGCGAAGCCTGCCATCGAGGCGGTTAAAAACGGGGACATTAAATTTGTGCCGGAACGTTATACAAAGACCTATCTGCACTGGCTTGAGAATATCCGTGACTGGTGTATCTCCAGACAGCTCTGGTGGGGACACAGGATTCCTGCATATTACTGTGACGAGTGCGGCGAAACTGTGGTGGCAAAAGAAAAACCGGAAGTATGCCCAAAATGCGGATGCACACACTTTACTCAGGATGAGGATACCCTGGATACCTGGTTCAGTTCTGCGCTGTGGCCGTTTTCCACGTTAGGCTGGCCGGAACAGACGGAGGAACTGGATTATTTCTACCCGACCAACGTATTGGTAACCGGATATGACATTATCTTTTTCTGGGTTGTCAGAATGGTATTTTCCGGATATGAGCATACAGGGAAAGCGCCGTTTGATACGGTACTGATCCACGGACTCGTGAGAGACGACAAAGGAAGAAAGATGAGCAAATCCCTGGGCAACGGAATTGATCCTCTGGAAGTCATCAGCCAGTATGGGGCAGATGCGCTGAGATTTACTCTGGTCACCGGAAATGCGCCGGGCAATGATATGCGTTTTTACATGGAGCGTGTGGAAGCCAGCCGGAATTTTGCCAATAAAGTGTGGAATGCATCCCGCTTCATGATGATGAACTTTGAACAGGCGGACTTTTCTCATGTGGAACTTTCCGATCTGACAAGCGCAGACCGGTGGATTTTATCTAAATTCAACACTCTGGCCAAAGATGTGACGGATAATATGGACAAGTATGAGCTGGGAATTGCCGTACAGAAGCTCAATGACTTTATATGGGAAGAATTCTGTGACTGGTATATCGAGATGGTGAAACCGCGTCTCTATAACGATGAAGACAACACGAAAGCCGCAGCTTTGTGGACGCTGAAAAAGGTGCTTTCCGAATCACTGAAGCTGCTTCATCCATTCATGCCGTTTATCACAGAGGAGATCTACTGCAATCTGACAGGGGAAGAATCCATTATGCTGGCATCCTGGCCGGAATACAGAGAGGAATACAGCTTTGCCCGGGAAGAAGCTGCAGTGGAACTCATGAAAGAAGCGGTGAGGGGAATCCGGAATATACGTGCCGAGATGAACGTATCCCCGAAAAAGAAAGCAAAAGTATTTGTTGTCTCTGAAAATGAAGATGTAAGAGACATCTTTGAACAGGGGAAGGTCTTCTTTGGAACCCTGGGTTACGCAAGCGAAGTAGCTGTGCGGGCGGACAGAGAAGGGATTGCGGAGGATGCCGTATCCACGATGGTCCCGGATGCCGTGATCTATATGCCGTTTGCGGAGCTTGTGGACATTGAAAAAGAAATTGAGAGACTGAAAAAAGAACAGAAGAAATTAGGCGGAGAGATCAAGCGGTGCGAAGGCATGCTCAATAACGAACGTTTCTTAAGCAAAGCACCGGAACAAAAAGTAGAAGAAGAGAAAGAAAAGCTTTCAAAATACCGGCAGATGCTTGAAAAAGTGGAAGAACGTCTGGGTCAGCTTGTAAAATAACATGACGGATTTTGAAGAAGCAAGAAATTATTTGAATCATGTGACGGGTTTCGCTAAAAAAACATCCTTATCCAATGTACAATGGATTCTGGATGTTTTGGGAAATCCAGAAAAAGATCTGTTCATGATCCATGTAGCAGGCACCAACGGAAAGGGTTCAGTCTGTGCATTTCTGGACTCGATCCTTACGGGCGCAGGAATAAGGACCGGGCGGTTTTCGTCCCCGCATTTGATCCGCATGGAAGAACGGATACAGATCGGCGGCAGAGAGATTTCCGAAAAAAGATTTTCAGAGGTCTTTGCAAAAGTAAAGAATGCCGTCTTTCAGGCAGTGAAGGAGGGGGCAGATCATCCTTCCTTCTTTGAATTTCTGTTCTTTATGTCACTTGTATTTTTCCGGGAAGAACATGCGGAGGTCTGTATCATCGAGACTGGAATGGGAGGCAGGCATGATGCGACCAATGTGATCATGCCGAGGCTTTCTGTCATCACTGCGGTGAGTCTTGATCATCAGGAATTTTTAGGAAACACTCTGCAGCTGATTGCGGCAGAGAAAGCAGGGATCATAAAACCGGGGGTTCCTGTGATCTGTCTCAGGCAGAAGCCTGAGGTTCTCAGGGTATTTCAGGAAGAGGCCGCACATAAAGATTCGGAATTCCTAACAATTTCAAAAGATAATCTTATTTTTTCTGAAAAAAGCAGCGATTATATTGATTTTTTGAGAAAGAGTGCGTATGATAAAAAGAGTGAATGCCTGAAATTAGGCCTGTTGGGCGATTTTCAGTATGAGAATGCCGCTCTTGCGGCAGCAGCAGTCCGCCTGCTGTTTCCTGACCTGAAAAGAAGGACGGTATTTAACGGTCTTTCCTCAGCTTTTCTGGCAGGACGGATGGAGGAAGTGAGTCCCAATATTTTTATAGACGGAGGACATAATCTTCAGGCGGCGGAGGCATTCTGCCATACATTAGAGAAATATTTTCCGCAGAGAAAACTGATTGTTTTTGCCCCTTCCCATAAGAAGGAAGAGGAGGGCATCCTGAAGCTTCTCACGGAAGTTGAAAACTTGGAAGGAATCATAAAGGTTCCGGTTGTGAACCGGGAGATACCGGAGAATGATTTCTTAAAGGCATATAAGACAATGATAAAAAAGTCAGAGGAGGGGGTTCTCTGCTTTTGTATCGGCTCTTTTTATTTAGCTGGTAAGGTTAAAACGTTTATCTTGAATGGAGGAAGAAAATGATTAATTACAGAGAAGAGTTAAAAAAATTTGAACCTTGCTTAGATGTGGACCAGGCAGAGGATGCTATTTACAGCGATGATTTAAAAGATGTAGAAGATCTGATCAATGAAATCAAAAAAGACATAGAAGAAGAGAAATAGTAAGGTGGCAGATATGAAGAGTAAGGAAAAGATTAAAAACAGTTCCAAATACTACTACAACCTTGGGCTGGAGAAAGCCAATGCCAACGATCTGACCGGGGCCGTAAAGAACCTGAAAGCTGCGTTGTTTTATGACAAGAACGACATGAACGCCAGGAATCTTTTGGGCTTAGTCTACTATCAGATGGGTGACATCGTCCCTGCCCTGAGCCAGTGGGTCATCAGCAGTAATCTGAAAAAGGAAGAAAATGCGGCCATTGATTATCTGAAAGATGTGCAGGAGAATCCTGTCCAGCTTGACACGGTCAACCAGGTCATTAAAAAGTATAATCAGGCTCTCGTATACGCAAAACAGGGGAATGAAGACCTGGCAATGATCCAGCTGAAAAATGTCGTTTCCATGATGCCGAATTTTATCAATGCACAGCTTCTGATTGCCCTGCTTTCCATCAAAGATGAGAATTATAAAGACGCCCAGAAGGCTTTAAAAAATGTGCTGGAGGTGGACTGCAAAAACCCAAGGGCATTAGAATATCTGCAGGAGACGGAAGCTCTTTTAAAACCTGCGGATATGAAAGCAGAAGACAGCGGTTTGGAGAGTGCAGAAGGGCCGAAGAAAAAGGTTTTAAGCAGCGTTGTAGGAAAATACGAGGAGCTGCCGTCCAACCGCCACCGCATGGTATATATGGTGGGAGGTATTGTGATCGGCGTGCTTGTTTCCCTGGTGCTCTTATATCCGAGCATTAAGAAGGCATCCAGCTACAAGTATTCATCCAAGATTGAAAATTATAAGGAACAGCTTCTTGCCAAAGAGACTCAGTTAAAGAGCAACGAAAAAGACATCAAAGAGGCAAAGGCTGCCGAGGAAAAGGCGAAGAAAGAATTAAAAGAATTTGTCGGAGACAGCAAGACAGAGGGAATCTATGATTCTCTGCTGACAGCCATGCAGTATTACGGCGACCGCCAGTATACGGAGTCTGCCGATGCCCTGCTGAACATCGACAGGGATAAGCTGGAATCAAAGAAGATGAAAGAGATTTATGACGATCTGGAACAGAAGGTTTACCCATATGCGGCCACCGGACTTTACAACAAGGGAATCAGTGCATATAATCAGGGCAACTACAAGGATGCCATCAGCACTTTGAAAAAAGCAATCAAAGTAAAAGACACAAATGTGGGGTCTTATTTCTACCTTGCCAGATCTTATGAGAAAAATGGTGACAAGGACAAAGCCATCAAGGCATACGAGGATGTCATCAAGAAGTTCCCGGGCACCAACAGTGCAAGGAACTCACAGAATTACCTGAATCAATTACAGAACAAACAAGCAAAAAATCTTTAAAACAGCACTTGGGCTGACAAAGAAACCGATAAGACACGAAAGAGAAATATATCCGGAAGATATCAAAACCTTCCGGTGTATTTCTCTTTCATTTTTTTATCATTTAAAGGAGTGAATCATCTATGGCAACAGAATATCAGGTTGAAAACAGGACACTGTATGTAAGGCTTGACGGAGAACTGGATCATCACTTGGCAGAGCGTGTCAGGCATAAATGTGATGTGATCCTGAAGTCATATCCGATCAGGGATATTGAATTTGATTTTAAGAATACCGGTTTTATGGACAGCTCCGGTGTGGGAATGATCCTTGGGCGGTACAAGCAGCTGAAGCCTCTCGGAGGCACGGTGAGCGTGGTAAATGTCAACGATGTGGTTAAACGGATCGTACACATGGCGGGTCTGCACAAGATCATCAATGAGCGATAGGGATAGGGAGGATAAGAGATGATACATTTAGAATTCAACAGCGAATCAGAAAATGAAGGGATCGCAAGAGTGCTGGCAGCAACCTATATGATGAAGTTCGATCCGACGATGGAAGAGATGGCAGATGTGAAAACAGCGGTTTCCGAAGCGGTTACGAACTGTATTGTCCACGGATACGAGGACGATCAGGGAAAGATCTTCATGGATATTTCAAATGAAGGCAGTGTCCTTAAAATCGTCATTGAGGATTTCGGTGTCGGTATTCCGGATGTAAAACAGGCAATGGAACCTATGTATACGACAAAACCTGATGAGGAGCGGACCGGGATGGGATTTTCCTTTATGGAAGCATTCATGGACAAGATCGAAGTCAGCTCTGAGTCAGGAAAAGGAACCAGAGTCATCATGGAAAAGAAAGTCACCGGGAAATAGGCCTTTTATATGGACGAGACAAGAGAATTATTAAAGCTTACGAAAGAAGGAGATCAGGATGCGAGAGAGAAGATCGTGCTTGACAACATGGGGCTGATCTGGAGTGTGGTAAAGCGTTTTACAGGGCGGGGACACGAGCCCGAAGATCTGTTTCAGATTGGGAGCATCGGACTTTTAAAGGCCGTGGACAAGTTTGACCTCTCCTATGATGTAAAATTTTCTACTTATGCGGTGCCGATGATCACCGGGGAGATTAAACGGTTTTTAAGGGATGACGGGATGATCAAGGTCAGCCGTTCCCTGAAGGAGATCGCCTACCAGGTCCGGCAGGCAGGAGAGGCTTTTGCCATGAAGTACAACAGGGAAGCAACGATAGACGAACTCTCCAGGGAGACAAAGATTGCCAGAGATGAGATTGTCGTCGCACTGGAGGCAAACAAAGATGTGGAATCTATTTATCAGCCAAGCTATCAAAGCGACGACAGCCAGGTGCTTTTGGTAGATAAACTGCCAGGCGAGGAAAATGAGTCAGATACTGTCATCAACCATGTGATGCTGGAAGAACTCATGGATACACTGTCCGGAGATGAGAGAGAATTGATCACTATGCGGTACTTCCATGGGAAGACACAGCAGGAAATCGCAAAAAAACTTTCGATTTCCCAGGTACAGGTTTCAAGGATGGAAAAGAAAATATTGCTCCGCATGAGAAAACAAATTCTTGGACATAGTTGAAAATTGTGGTAGTATAATCTAAGAGGGAAATTTCCCTCTTACGATTACAATTCTGTAAAGATCGGTCAGATTACAGGTCATCGGATACATCATCCATTTACCCGCACTGAATATTGCAAATCGAATCAAAACAAGAAACATCTTATGTATTTAAACAAAGGAGAATATTCTATGGTATATGAATCTATGTCTTTGCTCGAACTTCGAAAGGCGGCAAAGGAAAAGAATCTGAAAGGTATCAGCAGTCTGAAAAAGCAGGAGCTGATCGAATATTTAAAAAATAATGACAATGAACATAAACAGAGTGAGCCGGAACAGGAGACGAAAGCAGAGCAGACAAAAGACGTCAGGACAGACCGTGTGCCCAGGGATATAAAAAGCCTGGACAGCGGCAGGAAAGCCAATGGTATACTGGAAGTCCTGCCGGACGGTTATGGATTTATCCGCTGTGAGAATTATCTCCCCGGAGAGAATGATATCTATGTATCACCGACCCAGATCCGGAGGTTTAACTTAAAGTCCGGAGATATCTTAAACGGTGCCATCCGCGTAAAAAGCCAGAGTGAAAAGTTCGGAGCCCTGCTGTTTGTAGAGTCCGTAAACGGATATCGCCCCGAGGCGGCAGCCAGGAGAAAGCATTTTGAAGACCTCACGCCGATCTTTCCGAACCAGAGGCTCAGGCTGGAGACCGAGCGGGCGACGATTCCGATGCGCATGGTGGATCTGCTCTCTCCTGTGGGAAAAGGGCAGAGGGGTATGATCGTATCACCGCCCAAAACAGGAAAGACGACGCTGTTAAAGCAGATGGCTCAGAGCATCAGCCAAAATTATAAAGACATCAAGCTGATCGTACTGCTCATTGACGAGAGACCCGAGGAAGTGACGGATTTTAAAGAATCTGTGGAGGGACAGAACGTGGAGGTCATCTATTCTACGTTTGATGAGCTTCCTGATCATCACAAGAGAGTGTCGGAAATGGTGCTTGAGAGAGCAAAGCGCCTGGTAGAACATAAAGAGGACGTAGTGATCCTCTTGGACAGTATCACAAGACTTGCCAGGGCGTACAACCTCACCGTGCCTCCGAGCGGAAGGACGCTCACAGGAGGGCTTGATCCGGCAGCACTCCACATGCCAAAAAGATTTTTTGGAGCTGCCAGAAATATGAGGGAAGGCGGAAGTCTCACGATCCTTGCGACAGCGCTGGTAGAGACGGGAAGCAAGATGGACGATGTCATCTTCGAGGAGTTTAAGGGAACCGGAAACATGGAGCTTGTACTGAGCCGCCATCTGTCCGAGCGCAGGATCTTCCCTGCGGTGGATATCGCCAAATCCGGTACGAGAAGAGATGATCTGCTGCTTTCCAAAGATGAACAGTCTGTGGTCACCGCACTGCACAAAGAACTGTCCGGAAGCCGTTCAGACGAATTTTTCGAGCAGACACTGAATATGTTCAAACGTTCTAAAAATAATAAGGAATTTATTGAGTTTGCGAAGAAATCTCTGCTGAGAAAATAAGAGAAAAAGTATTTGCATTGTAGAAGATGCTGTGATATAATGAGAAAGCTGTTTAAGAATAAACAAAAGGAATGTTTAAGATAAACTAAGATCAAAGAGGTGAAGAAACATGCGCGAAGGAATCCATCCAGAATACCATCAGGCAAAAGTAGTCTGCAACTGCGGTAACGAATTTGTAACAGGATCTACAAAGGAAGATATCCACGTTGAGATCTGTTCTAAGTGTCATTCTTTTTACACTGGACAACAGAAAGCTACTCAAGCTCGCGGACGTATTGACAAGTTCAATCGTAAGTATGGTACTAAGTAGAAAACATGAAATGATAGGTTGAGGTTGCGAAATCTCAGCCTATTTTGTTGTATAGCTATTTAAAAGGAAGGACGGGCACTATATGAAAGTAAGGATTGGCGGACAGGCGGTCATGGAAGGCGTCATGATGAAAAATGAGGACCGCTATGCAGTTTCCGTGAGAAAACCGGACGGGGAGATCGAGACGAAGACCGAACGGTATACGAGCATATCCGATCGATATCCTGTTCTGAAGCTCCCGGTCCTGCGGGGAGTCGTAAATTTTGCGGAGTCTATGGTGGTCGGCATGAAAACACTCACTTATTCGGCTGACTTCATAGAAGACGGGGAAGAGGAGCCGTCCCGGCTGGAACAGTGGCTGAACCGTCATTTCTCTGAGAAATGGGAAGGGGTCCTCATGGGCGGAATCGTGGTGTTGTCATTTGCCATTGCCATCGGACTGTTCATGGTGCTGCCTTATTTCCTCTCCAACATATTTGAAGGGTTCGGCATGAGCCGTCCGGCTGTTCTGCTGCTGGAGGGTCTGATCCGAGTGGGTATTTTTTTAGGATATATCATTCTCATATCCAGAATGAACGACATCAAACGGGTCTTCATGTACCACGGAGCCGAGCACAAAACGATCAACTGCCTGGAGGCAGGGGAGGATCTCACGCCGGAAAATGTAATGAAATATTCCAGGCTGCACAAGCGGTGCGGTACGAGTTTCCTGTTTTTTGTCATGATCATAAGCATTATATTTTTCTTTTTTATCCGTGTGGACACGGTGTGGCTGAAAGTTGCATTGAGACTTCTGCTGGTCCCGGTGATCGCAGGGGTATCCTATGAGTTTATCCGGCTCGCCGGAAATTCAGACAATCCGGTCATCACGGCGCTCAGCAAGCCGGGGCTGTGTCTTCAGCTTTTAACGACGAAAGAGCCGGATGAGAGCATGATCGAAGTGGCAATCCGGTCAGTGGAGGGTGTTTTTGACTGGAAAACATATCTGGAGAAAGAAAGGAAGAACCGTGAATAGGAAGATTTGGGTCACATACGGGGCGGAAATGCTCCGGGAAGCGGGGATCGATAACCCGGATGGGGAAGCCTGGTATCTGTTTTCCCATTGCTTTTCTTTAAGCCGGGAAGAATACTTATTTTCTATGACTACGCCGGTGGAAGAAGGGGAAGAATTAGAGCAGTACAAGGCTTTGCTGGACCGACGGATCAGCGAGAGGATTCCTCTCCAATACCTGATCGGGACTCAGGATTTTATGGGATATACATTTCGGGTGACCCCGGATGTGCTCATACCAAGGCAGGATACGGAAAGTGTCATCGAGGCGGTTGTGGAAGGAAACTATCCCCATGAAAGCATCCTGGATGTCTGTACAGGCTCCGGGTGTATTGCCATCAGCCTTTGTCTTATGCTGAAGCCGGACGTCTGCATCGGTACAGATATTGATGAAAAGGCCCTGAAAATTGCAAAAGAGAATGGAAGAAGGCTGGCTCCTATGGTAAAATTTAAAAAGAGTGACCTCTTTTCCGGGGTGGACGGTTGTTTTGACCTGATCATTTCCAATCCTCCGTATATTCCTACAAAAGACTGTATGGAACTGATGCCGGAAGTAAAAGACCACGAGCCCATGCTTGCTCTTGACGGAAGAGAGGACGGGCTGTATTTTTACCGAAAGCTTGCAGGGACGGCCCCGAAGCATTTGAACGCCGGAGGCACCCTCGTATTTGAGATCGGTTATGACCAGGGAGCGGCGGTAAAAACGATGATGGAGGAAGCAGGATTTTCCTCTGTGGAGATAAAGAAAGACTTGGCGGGACTTGACCGGATGGTCATCGGAACGCTGGCATAAAGGAGAAGAAGATGTTTGATAAGTTAGAAAGTTTAGTAGAGAGAATGGATACCGTACTCCAGCAGCTCAACGATCCGGATGTGGCCGGAGACCAGAACCGGTTCAGGGATTTGATGAAGGAGCAGAGCGATCTGGCACCTATCGTAGAAAAGTATAAGGAGTATGTACAGGAAAAGCAGAACATTGAGGAAAGTCTGGAACTTCTCGAAGAGGAATCCGATGAGGAGATGAAGGAACTCGCCAAAGAGGAACTTTCCGAGTCCAAAGCGAATGTAGAGCGGCTGGAAGAGGAATTAAAGATTCTTCTGATTCCAAAAGATCCAAATGACGACAAGAACATCATCGTGGAAATACGCGCCGGAGCCGGCGGGGACGAAGCTGCCCTGTTTGCGGCAGACGTGGCCCGCATGTACCGGAGTTATGCGGAAGGACGCCGCTGGAAGGTGGAGACACTGAGTTTTAATGAAAGCGGGATCGGAGGTTTTAAAGAGCTTGTTTTCATGATCTCAGGCCAGGGTGCCTATTCCAGATTTAAATATGAAAGCGGAGTGCACCGTGTGCAGAGAATCCCGGCCACCGAGTCCGGCGGAAGGATTCATACGTCCACTATTACGGTTGCTATTATGCCGGAAGTGGAGGATGTGGAAGTGGAAGTAGATTTAAATGACTGTAAGTTTGACGTATTCCGTGCATCCGGAAACGGAGGACAGTGTGTCAATACGACAGATTCAGCTGTGCGGCTGACTCATCTGCCGACCGGAATCGTTGTATCCTGCCAGGATGAAAAGTCACAGCTTAAGAATAAGGACAAGGCATTGAAGGTGCTGCGCTCCCGTCTGTATGAGCTGGAGCAGCAGAAAGCCCATGACGCAGAGGCAGAAAAGAGAAAGAGCCAGGTGGGAACCGGGGACCGTTCCGAGAAGATCAGAACCTACAATTATCCTCAGGGCCGTGTGACAGATCACAGGATCAAGCTGACCCTCCACAAATTAGATTCTGTCATGAACGGAGATCTGGATGAGCTCATCGACAGTTTAACCGCTGCGGATCAGGCAGCCAAATTAAGTAATATGGAAGAAGAGTAGATATGAAAGATGGTTTTATTAAAGTAGCTGCGGCGACACCGAAGGTGAAAGTCGCAGATCCGGAATATAACACAAAAGAGATCATAAAGATTATCCGGCAGGCAGGAGATGAAGAAGCCAGCCTTCTTGTTTTTTCTGAACTGGCCGTTTCCGGCTATACATGCGGGGACCTGTTTTTGCAGGACCCTCTGCTGGAGGAATCCCTTAAGGGACTCATGGAGATCAAGAAGGAAACAAAAGGGATGGACATGGTCGTCACCGTGGGCTGTCCTCTGGTTGTGGAGCATAAGCTTTATAACTGCGGTGTGTTTTTATTTGACGGACGTATTTTAGGGGTGGTGCCGAAGATCCACCTTCCGAATTACGGAGAGTTTTATGAAGCCAGACATTTTGCAAAAGGAAAAAGAGAGGTAAAGGACATTCTGCTGGACGGGGAGTATGTTCCGTTTGGAGCAAACATCCTGCTGGAATGCACAAATATCCCGGAACTGACCATTGCCATGGAAATCTGTGAGGACCTGTGGGTTCCTCTTCCGCCGAGTACTCATCACGCTTTGGCCGGGGCAACCGTTATCTGTAATCCGTCTGCCAGCGTGGAGACTACCACGAAGGAGGTTTACAGGAGCGCCCTCGTGTCCAATCAGTCTGCAAGACTGCTTTCGGGTTACGTGTATGCCAATGCAGGAGAGGGAGAATCCACAACGGATGTAGTTTACAGCGGACACCATCTGATCTGTGAAAACGGAACCGTGCTGGCAGAGGCGAAGCGGTTTGTAAACGATATTATCTATGCGGACATGGACGTGAAGCGCCTTGTGGCAGAGAGAAGAAAAATGACGACGTTTTTCGAGGAAGATTCTGAGGAATACCGTAGTGTGCCGTTTATTCTTCCGGTAAAAGTAAACCAGATTACAAGAAAGTTTCCAAAGAATCCGTTTGTGCCGTCCAGCAGGGAAGAGCGGGAGAAACGGTGTGATGAGATCTTATCGATTCAGTCTATGGGACTGAAAAAACGTCTGGAACATACGAACTGTACGCATGCGGTGGTGGGAATTTCCGGAGGACTGGACTCTACCCTTGCAGTTTTAGTAACTGTGCGTGCTTTTGATATGCTGGATATTCCAAGGGAAAATATCATTTGCGTCACGATGCCGTGTTTCGGTACGACAGACCGGACATACCAGAATGCAGTATCCCTGATCCATGAATTGGGAGCCACTTTAAAAGAAGTTAATATCGAGAAAGCCGTCAGACAGCATTTTAAAGATATTGAACATGAGGAAGATGTCCACGATGTGACCTATGAAAATTCCCAGGCCCGGGAGAGGACTCAGATCCTCATGGATATCGCCAATAAGTATAACGGCATGGTCATCGGGACCGGCGATATGTCAGAGCTTGCTCTTGGCTGGGCTACCTATAACGGAGACCATATGTCCATGTATGCGGTGAACTGTTCTGTGCCGAAGACTCTGGTGCGCTATCTGGTACTGTATTATGCAGAGACGGTTGAAAATAAAGAGTTATCCGATGTGCTGATGGATGTGCTGGACACCCCGGTAAGCCCGGAACTGCTTCCTCCGGTGGACGGTGTGATCTCGCAGAAGACAGAGGACTTGGTGGGGCCGTATGAACTGCATGATTTCTTCCTATATTATATGTTGAGATTTGGTTTTCCAAAGGCAAAGCTTTACCGAATGGCAAAACTTACTTTTGCAGGGGATTACGACGATGAAACCATACAAAAGTGGCTGGATAAATTCTACTGGCGGTTCTTCAGCCAGCAGTTTAAGCGCTCTTGCCTGCCGGACGGGCCGAAGGTGGGAAGTGTAGCAGTGTCTCCAAGAGGGGATTTGAGAATGCCGAGCGATGCCAGCGTGAATATCTGGCAGAAGTCATAGATAAGGATTGGAGCTGTGCAGAGTTTTGCATGGCTCCTTTTTTTGTTATCAGATAAAATCTTGCTATGGAATGGAAAGATCTCCAGGCAGGTTGGAAAATCGCATTTAGTGCACAAAGTGGGTAAGTCTCTCAAAGAGGAGGATTTTTCCCAATCTCTAAAAGCAGATGAATGCCGGAAAGCCGCATAGAATAAGGGAGGGAAGCTATTTTGGAAAAGATAAGAGAAAAATTTATGGCGGTTGGGAAAAAATTGAGAAAACGTTGATTTTATGCGGAAAGGCGATTATAATGAAAACAAAGAATGGCGGAAAAACGTTGGATAAATAAAAACAAGTGTTGTATTGAAATCTGCCATTGCGCAGGGAATTATAAACTCTATTCCGATAAATAAAAACAAGTGTTGTATTGAAATACCCCATAAGATTCACTTGTCCCATAAGATTCGTTTTGGATAAATAAAAACAAGTGTTGTATTGAAATAATGATACCTGCCTCTGAAATAAAAAAACGTTTTTGATAAATAAAAACAAAAGTTATTTTAGGCATACAGAAAACAAACAGATTTGTGCTGTTGTTGTAATATGATTCATTCAATGAATGAACAGAATTCTGTGGAAATATCCATACACAGAGTTCTTATTTTTTTGTCTTTATTTCTGTGCAATCTTTATTAAGTTTTATTTTCTTTTATTTTTACTTGCAAAATGAAAGTCAATATGATAATATACAAGTACAAAGTAAAAGATAATAAAAGAAAACAAAATGGAGGAGTCAGAAATGAAGTTAAGTGCAGATCAAATAGCAGGCATGGTAGACCACACAAATCTCAAAGCCTTTGCCGATGAAGCAATGTTCGAAAAATTATGCAGCGAAGCCAGAGAATATGGTTTTAAGATGGTAGCCATAAATCCTGCACAGACAGAGCGGTGCAAACGCCTTTTGGAAGGATGTCCGGTTCACGTAGGGGCAGCCATAGGATTTCCGCTGGGACAGACAACACTGGAATGTAAAGTATTTGAGACAAAGGATGCCATCGAAAAAGGCGCAGACGAGATCGACTATGTCATCAACATTGCGGAATTAAAGAACAAAAATTATGATTACATAAAAAAAGAGATGGAAGAGATCGTGGCAGAGTGCCGAAAAGCCGGAGTAATCAGCAAGGTCATCTTTGAAAACTGCTATCTGACCGATGAAGAAAAGGTGAAAGTAGCTGAAATAGCAAAAGAAGTAAAACCTGATTTTATTAAGACATCAACCGGGTTTGGAACAGGCGGGGCTACACCGGAAGATGTGAAGCTTATGAAGACCACAGTTGGTGATGAAGTGAAAGTCAAGGCTGCCGGGGGAATCAGGGACTTAAAGACCGCACTTCAGATGATTGAAGCGGGAGCAGAGCGTCTGGGAACAAGTGCAGGAGTGGAAATTGTGGAAGAATTAAAAAAACAGGACTGAAGAGGTGGACAAAATGAAGAAAGTTAAAGTGTGTTTGATCGGTTCCGGAAGAGCAGGGATGATTCATGCAAGAAATATGGCGGGAAGTGTTCCGGGCGGTGAGATTTATGCCACCTGTGACCCGGACATCAGTGCAGCCAAAGCCGCGGCAGAGGAGCTTGGAATTGAGACTTATTACCAGGACTATACGGAAGCGCTCAGTGATGAACAGATTGATGCGGTAATCATTGCCTGCCCGACCAAATATCACAGAGAAATCGCGGTGGCTGCGGCTAATGAGGGAAAACACATTTTCTGTGAAAAGCCTATGGCGATGAATGAAGAAGAGTGTGATGAGATGATCAAGGCCGCAGTGGACAACGGCGTAAAGCTCCAGATCGGATTTATGAGGCGGTTTGACGACAGCTTCAGAGAAGCCAAAAAAATGATCGAAGAGGGAGAAATCGGAGATGTTGTCCTGGTGAAATCTCACACGAGAGGACCGAGCAAGCCCCGTGAGTGGATGTATGACATTGAAAAGAGCAACGGCCCTCTGGCGGAGGTGTGCAGTCATGACATTGACACGGTACGGTGGTTTGCAGGAAGTGAATTAAAGAGTGTCTATGCATTGGGAGGGAATTTCCGGAATAAAGAAATCGCAGACCAGTATCCGGACTTTTATGACAACGTGATCGTGAATGCGGAATTTGAAAACGGAGTGCACGCCTGCATTGAGGGAGCGCAGTATGTGCAGTATGGCTACGATGCCAGAGTCGAGATCCTTGGCACAAAAGGGGTGATCTGTATCGGGGATATGCATGAAAAGAAGATTACAAGTGCCAATGAAACCCACGAACTCAAGAGACCTTCAATGCACAGCTGGACTCATCTGTTCAAGGATGCGTACCTTTTGGAAGACAGAAGTTTTGTCGAAGCGATTTTAAATGACAGCGAAGTGGAATGCAGCGGCCATGACGGAAAAATGGCAGTGAAAATTGTGAAGGCGGGGAATGAATCAATTGTACAGAAGAAAATAGTGAAGTTATAAGAAGGATAGGAGGAAATTATGGGAAATGAAGCGACAGGATTCCGTGCCAGGATCCAGAAGTTCGGAGGAGTTTTAAGCGGCATGGTAATGCCGAATATCGGGGCGTTTATCACTTGGGGACTGATTACGGCAATGTTTTTAAAGACAGGCTGGTTTCCAAATGAAAAGATTGCCGTACTGATCGATCCGATGTTAAAGTATCTGCTTCCTACTTTGATCGGTTATACGGGAGGAAAGAACTTTTACGGCGACCGCGGCGGTGTCATCGGTGCGGCAGCTACCATGGGAGTTATCGTAGGATCTGATATTCCGATGTTTATGGGAGCCATGATTATGGGACCTTTGGCAGCTCTCTGTATGAAACAGGTGGACCGTTTGTTTGAAGGCAGGGTAAAACCGGGATTTGAAATGATCGTCAACAATTTTTCCTGCGGGATTCTTGGAATCTTCTTAGTGCTGGCAGCATTTTTTGCGATCGGACCGTTTGTACAGGTATTAAACCATGTGATGTCTGCCGGAGTTAATGTCATCATCGATCACGGCCTTACACCTTTTGCGAGTATTTTTATTGAGCCTGCGAAGGTTCTGTTTCTTAACAATGCGATTAACCACGGAATTCTTGGACCTCTGGGAATCACCCAGGCGGCAGAGGCAGGAAAATCAATCTTATTTATCCTGGAGCCGAATCCGGGTCCAGGAGTGGGCGTTTTGCTGGCCTATACATTCTTTGGTACAGGAACAGCGAAAAAGACGGCGCCTGGTGTAGCAATCATCCATGCATTCGGTGGAATCCATGAACCTTATTTTCCATATATCCTCATGAAGCCTCAGATGATCCTTGCATCTATCTGCGGTGCGGTGTCAGGAAACTTTATTTTCCAGATGTTTAACTGCGGATTGGTGGCAACCGCTTCACCGGGAAGTTACTTTTCCGTGCTGGCAGTGGCGCCGAAATCTGACTATCTTCCGATCATTGCCGGAATGCTCGTATCCACTGCCGTATCATTTGGGGTCGGCGCATTCATCCTGAGGCTCTGCCGTGATTCTGATGAAGAAGCACTCCAGAAGGCAGTGGCAAAGAAAGACTCTATGAAGGCAGAAGGCACAGGCGGCGGAGGCCGTATCGGAGCGCAGGAAGTCATTGATTTCACAGGGAAAGTCATCAAAAAAGTATATGTGGCATGTGACGCCGGAATGGGTTCCAGTGCCATGGGAGCATCTATACTCAAAGATAAGGCAAAACAGGCAGGCCTCGATATTGAGGTGAAAAACGTGGCAATCCCCAATCTTCCGGCAGATGTGGATGTGGTTGTTACCCATGAATCACTGACGGAGCGGGCTATGAGAGAGCGCCCGGAGGCGGTACATATCTCCGTGGATAACTTTCTTTCCAGTCCAAAGTACGATGAGATCGTAAAAAAACTGACAGAGGCAAAAAATCCTCTTCCGGTACTGAAAAAGGAAAATATCAAAGTCACAGATCAGCCAAAAACAAAAGAAGATGCAATTCATATGATTGCGCAGATGCTTTTAAAGGACGGATATGTCACAGAAAGCTATGAGAAGGGCATGCTTTTGAGGGAAAAAGAAAATCCGACCAATCTGGGCAATGGAATCGCTATCCCGCACGGTGTTCTTGAAGCCAAGAAGGAAATTAAAGCATCGGGTATCGCTGCATTAATCGTACCGGATGGAATCGTCTGGAATGACGAGACAGTGAGGCTGGTGATCGGGATCGCAGGAGCCGACCAGGAACACCTGTCCATTCTTTCAAATGTCGCACTTACTCTGAATGAGGAGGAGGCAGTAAGAAAGATTGTAGACGGCAGAGACGCAGATGAACTGTATCATATTTTGACAAAATAGCAGAAGCAAAGCTGCGGGGGCGGTAGTTCCCGCGGCTTTTCCTTTTGAGGCCTCTGTGCTATAATTTATCTAAACATAAAGTACACAGAGAGCACGGAGGGATCGCATGTTTGCAGAAGAAAGAAAAGAAAAGATCATGGAGCTTTTAAGGCAGAATAAGAGGACAAGCATCGGGGAGCTCACCGAAATGTTTCAGGTCAGCGGGACAACGATCCGTACTTATCTCACAGAGCTTGAAAAGGCTGGAAAACTCGTCCGGACACACGGAGGAGCCATGCTGAATGAGGATGTCCTGGACATGGAGGAGTCCATCTCCGCGAGAAAAGATAAACGGATGGAAGAGAAGCAGAAGATTGCAAAGGCTGCCAGAGCAATGATCGAAGACGGCGACATGATCCTTCTGGACAGCGGGACGACGACACTGGAACTTGCCAAGCTCTTAAAGGATGCAAATAATCTTACGGTGGTGACCAATGACCTTCAAATCGCTTTGGAACTTCAGAGACATCAGGGGATTTATCTTATATTTTTAGGCGGTCATGTGAGAAACTATTTTGAATGTACGGTGGGCAGTATGGGACTTAAATTTTTGGAAAATCTGTCTGCAGATAAGGCTTTTATGTCTGCCAATGCCCTGTCCCTGGCCAAAGGTGCCACTACTCCAAATTTGGAACAGGCAGAGATCAAGAAAGGAATGATGGGGATCGCAGAGCGGAAATATCTGATCTGCGACAGTTCAAAAATCGGAAAGCGTACCATCTGTTCCTATGCAAAAGCGGAGGAGTTTCACCGTCTGATCACCGATGCACAGATACCGGACCATGCAAAGGAGGCCCTGGAAAAGCAAGGAATAGAAGTGGTTTGTTCCTGACAGGATAAGGAGGAAAGTCCGCACAATTTTATATAAAATAAAAAATCCCGCAGACAGTGGTGCACACCGTCTGTGGGATTCTTGCAAAATCTATTTAATTCAAAAAGAAAAAGATTAAGCTAATTTGGATACGTTCTCAGCCTGTTTTCCGCGAGGTCCTTCTGCGATTTCAAAGCTAACCTGCTGTCCTTCTTCTAAAGTCTTGAATCCATCACCAGAGATTGCTGAGAAGTGTACGAATACATCGTCTCCGCCTTCCTGAGAAATAAATCCGTAACCTTTTTCTGAGTTAAACCATTTTACTGTACCAGTGTTCATTTGGGTACCTCCATTAAAAATAAAAAATTAACATTACTTTCATTATCAGTAAAATAAAAAGATCACGGTCCAGAGGATACATAGCAATGTAACATCTACCCGGACGTGATCTATACATTCACTAATAACAGTAATTATCATACCACAATCATTGTTTTTTTACAAATACTTTTTTAAACTATCGATACTTTCTTCGTAGAGTTTTACAAGATCAGTTGACATCGACAAATTGTCCTTGGAAGCGTCACAATTTTTGTGGGAGCTCTGGATCAGCTGGATCATTCCCATGGTATATCCCTGGATGGACATTTCCGCTAAATGGCTTGTGGATTTATCTGCGATGGCCTTCATCTTAGTCATCCATTCCGCATATTTTTTCTGGATTTCTCCGATTTCTTCCGGCTGCTGCATATCCTTTGTCATAGCCTGTTTGACTCTTGAGAAAAAGTCCTGGAACTGCTGTTCCTGCTGTTCCAAACAACCTTTCAGATCACAGTCTGTGGTGGCCTGTGTTAGCTCCGGCATGGTATTTAACACCATCTGAAGATTTTGATACATCTCGTTTAATAAATTCTGGTTATCCATAATGAAACTCCTTTCAAATACATCTGTTACAGGTAGCATTTACATAAAACAGAATTATTATACAAAAGCAAGGATCTGTGTTAAAATTATCAGAAAGTAAAAAGAAGGGAAGTGAATTTTATGGGAAACCGTGAGAGTTTTGAGAAAAATATGAGACGCAGAGTGGAGGCCATCCGCCATGTGAGCGACCACAGTATTTTCAATGAATTGAGAGGAAAGATTGTGGATTACAATTATGATGAAAAACGTGTCACGATGGAATATGAGGTCGGGGATTTCCATCGAAACGGGTTTAATATTATGTTTGGAGGATCTTTGGTTGGGATGTTCGACATCACCTTCGGCACGCTGACAAGCGGACTGGGCGATTATGATATCGCACCTACGGTCCAGCTCTCCACTTCCTTTCTGAAGGGAGTACCCATTGGATCTACAGTGACAGTAAAAGCCGAAGCTGTGTCCACTGGAAAAACGATCATGAATTTCATGGGAAAAGCGTATGTGGGAGACGAGCTGGTGGGCAGTGCTACCGGAATATTTAAGACTCCGAGACCATTTAAAACATTTCGGTAATCAGTAATTCAAGACATTCTCCACATGATTTCCGTTCGGCTCTTAGAATGGCTCACTCCAATCATGTAGAAAATGGACGTAATGTCTGCTGGAAGGGTATTTTTGAATAAAAGGGGCTATTCAATGCAAGATTTCTTTATTCATTAGCCTTCTTCAGAAGAAACTATGTCCATTTTCACCAGTTCGGAGGCATTGCATTCGAAGGAAGGTTAGTTTTTCTTCTTTCAGCAAAGGTTCGGAGGTGGTGCGCGAAGCGCAGTGAGGCTGTTTGAGCGTCAGCGAGTTCCGAACGGGCCGCCGGAGAAACTTTGATGAAAGTTAGAAAATCTTACCTTCCGGAGACAGCAAGCCGCAGAACTGGTGAAAATGTCATGATAATTTACAGGGATTGGTTTTCCTTGTGTACCTTCTGCACCGCATTTACGATATTTTCATAGCCCGTACACCGGCAGAGGTTTCCTGCCATATGTTTCCGGATCATATCCCGAGTCAGGGTTTTTTCACCTCGTTCCAGAAGGACTGTGGCGGACATAATAAAACCCGGGGTGCAGAAGCCGCACTGAATGGCGCCTTCTTCGATAAATGCCTCCTGGATTCTTGTGAGTTCTCCATTCGGTCCCATGAGGCCTTCCAGAGTGCGGATCTGTTTTCCCTGGGCCCACACGGCCAGATAAATACAGGAATCGATGGTCTCTCCATCCACAATGACCGTACAGGCACCGCATTCACCCACCTCACAGCCCTTTTTTACGGAAGTCAGGCCAAGGCGGTTTCTGAGCATTTCTAAAAGGGATTCTCTCACATCTACATATTCAGCCACTTCATGACCGTTGACCGTACAGGTTATAAGTTTTTTCTGCTGTTCCATACTACCTCACCTCCTGGAGTTTTACGGCTTTTTGCAGTGCCCGTCTGGCGATCTCGCCTCCGATCTGGATGCGGAAACTGCGGGATGCACGCCAGGAATCTCTCGGATTGATTTCGGTGCGGACGGATTCCTCGATCTTGTCGTAAAGACGGTCATCAACAGCAATCCCCTTTAATTTTGATTCTGTCTCCACGCACCGGAAAGGTGTGGGAGCCGCAACGCCAAACGCTATTTTCACATCGTTCAGTGTCCGGGCAGACAGATCGGTCCTGCACAGGACGCAGCAGCTCAGCGCTGCAATATCCATGGCATTCCTCATGGCATATTTAATATAGTGCCCGGTATAACCTTCGTAATTTTTCTTGTCGATGAAGATCCGGGTCAGTATTTCTCCGTCTCTTAAATCTACCCGGCCCGGTCCCAGATAAAAATCTTTTATGGGGACGATCCGCTCTCCGCCGGGACCGGAAATCTTCAGCCGGGCATCCAGACAAAAACAGGCAGGTGCACTGTCTGCGCTGACGGCTCCGTTGCAGAGATTTCCGCCGATGGTGCCGATATTGCGGATCTGGGGACCGCCTACCTGATCTGCCGCCTCTGAAAGCACCGGGATATATTGACGGATCACCGGGTCCTCTGTCAAATGATGAAAGGTGACAGCAGCTCCTATGGAAATTGTTCCGTCCTTTTCCATGGAAACTCCATGCAGATCTCTGATACCCCGTATACTGATCAGGCTGGAGCCTGCCAGTTTCCCTTCCCGGATGCGGATCAGCACATCGCTGCCGCCGCAGATGAGTATGGCGCCGGGATGTTTTTGTAAGAGATCACAGGCATCTGCCACGGTGTCTGCTTCATAATAATCTTCTATATCATACATATATTTCCCCCTTATATCAAATCAGCTTTTTTTAATGCCTCAAATACCCTCTGAGGTGAAAGAGGGATTTCATTGACCGGAATCCCGGTTGCGTGAAGAAAAGCATTGCGGATGGCCGGAGCAGGAGGGATTGCGGGAGGCTCGCCAAGAGCCTTGTTTCCGAACGGGCCCGTTGGATCTTCAAGTTCCACAAAGTCTAAATGGAGATCCGGGGAGTCCATCATAGTGGGAAGCTTGTAGTCTAACAGGCTGCCGTTCAGTACGCGTCCGGTCTTTTCATCCAGGAGCATCTGCTCACTCAGACCATAGCCTATGCCCATGGACATGCCGCCGTGGACCTGCATGGAGGCCAGCTGTGGATTGATGATCTTTCCGCTGTCATGGACATTGATGATATCGAGTATCTTAATCTTAGCTAGTTTTAAATCTACTTCAATTTCCGCAAAACAAGCTCCGAACGCAAGGGTGTTTTTCTTGATCTGCCGGGATACATCCGACGTGATGGCGGCAGAAGAAGTCCTGCTGTAATAGCTGTGAAAAGCCAGTTCTTCAAGGGACAGGACCGGCTTCCGACCGCAGAGGATCTGTTTATCATACAGAGAAAGCTCCTGATCCCTGTATTCTTCAGCAACCAGAGTCCTGGCATAGGTAAGAATTTTTTCTTTCAGGAGTTCGGCACATTCTTTGACGGCGGTGCCGCTGATATAAGTTTGTCTGGAAGCGTAAGCTCCCGTGTCAAAAGGGGTAATGTCCGTATCCTGAAAGGACTGAATGTGGACGTCATCAGGGGAAAGACCCAGGACCTCCGCCGCCATCTGTGTAAATACAGTGTCGGAACCCTGCCCGATTTCTGCGGCGCCGGTCTGGAGCTGGACACTCCCGTCCTGATTGAGGATAAGCCTGGCTCCGGATATTTCCAGGGAAATGGGCCATACACCGGTCTTATAGCTGAACAAAGCCATGCCCACACCGCGCCGGATATTCCCGGACTGGTTTTGGTATAAGCTGCGTTTTTCCTCCCAGTGTATGTAGTCTGCTCCGCGCCTCATACACTCTCTGACGCCGTTGGTGTTTGCGGCGAGAGGAGTTAAAACAGGATCTTCAAAATATCCGTCATATAGGTTGAGCTCCCGGAACTTTAACGGGTCCATGGAAATTTTACAGGCCAGATCATCCATCAGACATTCGGATACGAAGCAGAACTGGGGGATACCATAGCCCCTCATGGCTCCGCCTACCGGTGCATTTGTATAGACGGTATAAGCATCGGCCCGGATATTTTTTACATCATATAAATGGCGCCATGCGGTAGCGCCGTTGGCTGCGATGGCATGGCCGTGTGAGGCGTAGGCCCCCTGGTTGGAATAGGCTTTCATATCTTTGGCGAGAATTTTACCGTCTTTTGTTACGCCTGCCGTCAGGTCATATTCAATGGAATGGCGGGTCCTGGTGTTTGTAAACGTTTCCTCTCTGGAAAGCTCCAGTTTCACCGGACGGCCGCCGACAGAGGCAGTCAGAAATGCATTGAGAGGTTCATAGAGAACCTCCTGTTTGTTGCCGAAGCCTCCGCCGATATATGGCTTTATGACACGGACTTTTCCCCATGGGATGCCCAAGGCCTGCCCGATGACTCTCCTCACGATATGGGGGATCTGGGTGGAACATACGACAACGATCCTGTCTTTTTCCATGTAGGCATAGGAAATCGGCGGCTCAATGTGGCAGTGCTGGACGATAGGGGTGCGGAAACTTTCGCTGAGTACGGCATCTGCCTGCGAGAGTGCATCGTCCACATGTCCGATCTCGTAGCTGCTCTTTGCAAGAATATTGTCCGGATGTTCTTCGTGAACCGGCGGAATGGTTCCCTTCATGGCATCCCGGGGATGAAGCACCGGGGCATATTCTTCGTACTCTGTCCGGATCAGTTTTAAAGCCCTGGAAGCGGTGACTTCATCTTCGGCGATCACGGCGGCAACATCGTCGCCGTAATAACGGATTCTACCGGTCAGCAGACGGCGGTCCGCCGTATCCTGGTGAGACGGCTCTACGGACCAGGGATGGCCGGGAGTGGGATATGTATGTTTTGGGACGTCACGGAAGGTGACGACTTTTACTACCCCTTCGAGGGCCTCCGCCTCACTTGTGTCTATAGAAGCGACAATACCGCTGGCAATGGGAGCATGCAGCACTTTCGCAGTGAGACAATGCTTCGGGATCAGATCATCGGTAAATTTGGCTCTTCCGGATACCTTCTCGTAAGCATCCACCCTTTTTATGCTTTGACCAACAGTTCTCATAGGCAGTCCCCCTCTGAATATAAAATACCTGAGCGTTCTCTAACAACATTCTATGTAAAAGAATGCTGTCAGAGACGCCCAGGCCACGATCTTTTAATTGTAAATAAATTGTACCAAATTCCATACAATGTGTCAACGAAAGTCAGCTGACGCATGAAGCGGGGAAACGCTATTTGTGGAAAATGTAAACAGTAACAGATTCCGCGTAAAAGATTTTATCTTTGACGGTTCCTTTCAAAAGAACGCTGCGGTCCTTTTTCAGATCCTTTAAGCTGCCTTTCCGGTAGCTGGTTTTTGTTCCCTGATTATAGGCATCACAGACAGTAACCTTCAGATCTTTTTTATATTTTACTGTGATATGAATACCAGTGCTTTCGGCAATCTGTCCGCCGTTTTTCTTGTCATCGTATGTGTTGATCTTGCTGATCACAAAGGTTTCTTTTCCTATACTTATGACAGTGCCGTTCAGTTCTTTCTTTTCCACAGAAGCGCCGTCTGCCTTGACGCTTTCACTGTCTGTATTGACAGGGTCAGACAGAACGATGATATCCGCATTCCTGCCATTTTTAACAAACCAGGCAGAAACTTTGGAATGTTTTTTTACAGATTTCAGCTGGGATAAGCTGTATCGTTTATAGACAGTATTAATCTGATGAAAACTGGTCTTCTCCTTTTCAAAACTCAAATGGAAGACTTTTGTCTCAGGGGTGATATTTATGACAGAAGGATCGCCGAATGCCTCATCTGTGTCGCTGGTGCACCGGAGCTTTCTGTCACTTCCGGACATAAAGTAACCAGTATAATCAGGCTCTTTTTTTGGTATGTCCTCCCCGCCTATGACTGAACTTTTATAATGCACGAGACCCAGGCGGCTCCCGAATTCCACATAGGCGATGGCACCCGCTCCGGCAAATGAAAGGAGTCCAAGGATCAGGCTGATAAGATAGATCCGGTGCAGATCTTTCCTGCACAGAGCCGACAGAATATGAAAACAGAGAATTCCCGCGGCAGCGCCGAGTACATTCAGAAGCAGGTCGTCAATGTCGGCAGAACCAAGATAAAAAACATATTGGCTGGTCTCAAAGAAGAGACTTAAAAGTGCCGACAGGAACAGAATCTTTCGTTTAGAAATCTTCGGGCTTTTCAACAGAGCAAGAAGATAACCAAAAGGGAGGAAAATCAGGCTGTTTCCCAAAAGATTTGATATGCTCCACAAAAAATTCCCGCTCCCTGCAATACGGGAAAAATTAAGAAAGGTCTGAAAAGGAATCAGATTGAATGAGCGGAATCCCTTTTTCTCACCGGTCAAAAATTTTGGAACAGCAGAGAGGTCCGTATCTTTTAACAGAACGATCTTGATCAAAATCAGCAGATAAAATAAAAATACTGCCCAGAAAAATCGTTTGAAATATTTGTTTGTTCTTGTTTGTTTTTCTTTGTTCATAGTGATCTCCTTTGCTATGTGTGGAGATCAGGCAAAACGGAATCATTCAGATCTGGTAATTTCAAGGTGCTGAATGAATTTTCCGTTGTTTGTATAGGAGTTTAAAATAATATTAGGATAGGTTTCCAGTATCTTATGGACGATCATCAGCCCATTGCCCCGGCCCAGTCCTTTATCTGACAAGCCGGGCACTACCTCCTTCTCCCTACGGACAGAGTTTGAGATAACAGCCTCATACATATCTTTATTTGAAACGAACCGGATATCGATTTGTTTGTCCATGGTAAGTGCGGCTTCCTCCATGGCATTGTCGAGAAAAATCCCTAAAATGCGGATAAAGTCCAGAAAATCAATGCTGTCTGTGATCAGGCTTTCTTTAAAAACACCGTCGAACGACAGGCGGATATCTAAGTGCTCCCGAAAGCCGGCAGAGATTTTATAATATAGAAAAGCTCGGAGCTGTTCATCGTCCGCCTGCTGCAGCTGGGCATATAAATCATTTTTCTTAAGCTCATCCTGAAAATAAGGATTGACGGTTTGCTTAAAATATTCTTTCAGAGGTTCATCATGGCTGTTCTCAATCAGATGGCCCAGAGTAAAAAGGATATTTTTCATATCATGCTTTAAATTTCTGATCTCTGTCAGGTTTTTCTCCAGATCATTGCTGTACAAAAGGAGGTTTTCCTCATAGCGCCGTTTTGCGTCGATGGTAAAACGATACTTGGAAAACATAAGAAGAGTTGCCAGGATGATGATCTGGATCAGCAGGACACAGACTGTTATCGTATCCATACAATTCATGATCTGGTGATAAAATTCAGAATAATCCGCCGTATAAAAAAGTGTCATAAACATGGAGAGCTGATATTGAAAAACCAGAGCCAGCACAAATAAACAAACGGTACATAGAATAAAATTCCGGGCGATCTTCGGATAAGACTTCTCCAGCACTGAAATTTTAACCAGATATCTTCCAAAAATTTTTCTGATCAGCAAGATCAAAAGGGTATCCAGCAAAACCACAGCAGCGGACAGAAGAATAAAGATCCCTGCTTTGACCAGATATTCAGTCTCAAGCCCGTTTGCATAGCGGAAATAAAAACCTTTGAAAGAGTCATAAATATTCCGAAGAAACACACGGTTTGCCACATACAGGATAAATGTGATCCATGAAAACAAAACTTTGCCTTTCTGAAGCTCTTTTCTGTAGTAGCCGATACCAAAAATCAGAAAGAAGATCAGGAAATCTGAAAATCCTTCAACAAAGTCCGGTTTCGACACGACCATGAAAATGACAGTAAATAACAGCAGAAAATCGGGGAGCCGGAAGCGCAGCAGATTTAAAATGGCGATAGACAGAACAGAAACAAGGCTGATCACGAAATACTGCATAGCCGTAGTACCAGTCATTAACAGTATTCTCGGAAGCTGCGTGTACCATATCAGCCCCATGACTGCGGGATAAAGCAGCCACAGGATTTTTTTAGCTTTGCTTTCCATATATGACTCCTTTTATTTCATTTCTCTGCCGGAAGGAACAGGGGACCGTATCCCCATTGATAAACTTGATCATTCCATCGGAGAGTCCGATCATATGGCACTTCTGGACAATGACGGAGCGGTGGCTCTTCATAAAGCCTGCGCCTAAAGTCTCAAGTGCATGGTCGATTGTTTCTCGGACTGTAATGGAAGAACCGTTCACTGTATGATAGCAGATACAGTGGGACTTTGTCTTGACTGCCTCCACATACAGGATATCGGCTTTTGGAAGTGACAGTTCCTCATCGGTGCCGATTTTTAAAGTGACAGTTTCTGTATCCTCTTCAGATTCCTTAGAGGGAAAGCTTTTTTTGGCCAGATAGATATACTGATAGCAGCACTGGTTCATTTTCATAATGTCTGTGGTCTTTTCGATAAAGCCAAAAGGCTCCACTCCGGATTTCAGTACATTGAGTGCCAGTTCATAGTGGTTCGTCACAAATACGATCTTTGAGCCGGGAAAACTTTTTTTGATCTGTTTTGCTATATCAATTCCATTAAATTCATTGCTTCCAAAATCCAGATCCAGAAAAAAAAGATATTCACCGGGATGTTTCTTTAAATAAAGAAACAGTTCCTGATAGCCGGAGGCAACACATGCAATCCGGCCTTCGGGGATGGACTCTGATAAAATGTGTTCTACCTGTTCTCTGATGATCTTTAAAATAAAAGGATCATCATCGCAGAGAATGATTTCTAACATAAAACTCCTTTCTGATTGCCTGATCTCTTTTGTTTCCTATACAGGAACTACTATAAGAGAAGAAAACAAGAATGTCTTAAAAATATCCTGTGATACCTGGGACAGAACGTGAAGTTTTAAGGATTGATTACGTTCAGGACAAAGACCGTGCATTCGGGATATTTGAAATATTTTAAAAAAGTAGTACAATAAAAAATACTGTGGTATAAGTAGAATTATATGTGACCCGGCCGCAGGATGCAATCATCCAAAGAAAGGAAGTAAGAATTATGACAAAAATAGATATCATTTCAGGATTTTTAGGAGCAGGGAAGACAACGCTTATTAAAAAGCTTTTAAAAGAGGCTCTGGGACAGGAAAAGGTTGTCCTGATCGAAAATGAATTCGGCGAAATCGGCATCGACGGCGGATTTTTAAAAGAGGCCGGGATCCAGGTGACGGAGATGAATTCCGGATGTATCTGCTGCTCTCTGGTAGGAGACTTTGGAACGGCGCTCAGAGAAGTAGTTTCACAGTACTCCCCGGACCGCATCATCATTGAGCCGTCCGGTGTGGGAAAACTGTCCGATGTGATCAAAGCAGTGCAGAAGGAAGCAGAAAACTGTGATCTCTCACTGAACAGCTTTGTCACTGTGGCAGATGCAAAGAAGTGCAGGATGTATATGAAAAACTTCGGGGAATTTTACAATAATCAGATCGAATACGCAGGAACTGTCATATTGAGCAGGACCGGTCAGGTAAAGGAAGATAAGCTCGGACAGGCAGTCAGCCTGATCAGAGAACATAACCATAAGGCAGCCGTGATCACGACGCCGTGGGAGCAGCTGGACGGAGAGAAAATCCTTTCTGTGATGGAAGAGGGAAACCAGCTGGAAAAGCAGCTGTTTGAGGAAGAAGAAATCTGTCCGGAGTGCGGACACCATCATGAACATGGAGAGCATCATCACCATCATGGAGAGGAACATCACCACGAACACGGCCATCATCATGCGGATGAAGTGTTTACAAGCTGGGGGGAGGAAACACCTCACAAATATGAGAAAGAAATGCTGGAACAGATCCTGAAGAAGCTGGCAGAGTCAGATGATTTCGGCATGATTCTGAGAGCGAAAGGCATCGTGGAAGGGCCGGATCATACATGGCTGCATTTTGACATGGTGCCGGGTGAGTACGAGATCCGTCAGGGAGAAGCGGATTATACCGGCAGAATCTGTGTCATCGGATCAGATCTCAACACGGAAAAAATCCAGGCCCTTTTTGGGCTTAAATAGGGAGGTAAAAAACTATGGAAATGCCGGTTTACCTGATATGGGGATTTTTAGAGAGCGGCAAAACTTCTTTTATAAAAGACACTTTGAACCAGGAATATTTTGCGGACGGTGAGCGGACGATGATTCTTTCATTCGAAGAAGGGGAGGAAGAATATGAAAAAGAGTTCCTGGAGGAAAGTAATTCCTTTGTTCTACAGATAGATGACATAGAAGATTTTACCCCAGCCTTTGTAGAAAACTGTGAGAAAAATTACCATCCGGACCGTATTATGATCGAATATAATGGAATGTATCAGATCGAGGATGTCATGGATGTGATCGATGAGACAGACCTGGAATTGTATCAGATCATTGTCACGGTGGATGCGTCTACTGCGGATCTGTATTTAAAAAATATGCGGTCTCTGATGGTGGAGATGTTCAAGATGGCGGATATGGTCATTTTCAACCGCTGTACCGATGAGACCAATGCGTCCTCCTATAGAAGGAGTATTAAGGCAGTCAGCCGGAGGGCGCAGGTAGGATTTGAACGGGCGGACGGAAAAGAATTTGAACTCAATGAGATGCTCCCGTACGATCCGGAGGCAGAGATCATCAGGGTCAATGAGGATGATTTTGGAATCTGGTACATTGACGTTTTGGAGCGGCCCAATGTTTATATGGGCAAAGTGGTGGAGCTTTCCAATGTATTTGTCAGAAGGCCTCATGGAATCCCTGCCGGGCTGATCCTGCCGGGCAGGTCTGCTATGACATGCTGTGAGGACGACATAACATTTATCGGTTTCATCTGTCAAATGCATCATGTCAAGTCCTCTACAATGAAGAAAATACAGGATGGTTCCTGGGCCGTGCTGACGGCGAAAATCAGTATGGAAAACCATAAAGCGTACGGAGGAGAGAGGGGCCCTGTTCTAAAGGCGCTGCGCATAGAACAGGGAACACAGCCAAAAGAAAAGCTGATCTACTTTTAAGCAGCACATCGTAAGAAACGGAGACAAACGTCGGCCGTTTGGCCTGAACGTTTGTCCCTTTTTTATTTGGGGCAGGATGATGCTCAACACAAGGTTTTTTTGTTACGGTTCTTTTTTTTATCTTTATACTGAAAATTAGAAAAAACTGAAAGGATAAAACAGGAGGGACTAGAATGAAAAGAAAAAGAATATGCTTGCTGATCATCATTTTTGCCATAGGATTGTGGGCAAAAGGCGGAGAGTGGTTTCCTAAAGACATCCCATTTGGAGATGACGTTTTCAAGGAGGTATCAGACTTAAGGCAGGTCTCAGATCAAAAGATTTACAGCGATGCTGCGGTTTTGGCAGAACAAAAATCCGGCAGGATCCTAATGAATAAGCAGGGAAATAAGAAAATATATCCTGCATCTTTAACAAAGATCATGACAGTTCTGCTGGCTGTAGAATCTGTTTCTAATGATGAAAAGGAAATCCTGATGAACCAGGATATTTTTCAGTCGCTGGCCCAAAGCCATGCCTCCGTTGCAGGATTTCTGCCGGGGGAGAGAGTAAAGATAAAAGATCTTTATTATGGAGCAATGCTGCCGTCAGGAGCGGAGTGCTGTCTCAGGCTGGCAAATTATCTGGCAGGAAGTGAAGAAAAGTTTGCCCTGCTGATGAATCAGAAGGCAAGGGAAATTGGAATGAAGCACACAAACTTTGTTAATTCAACCGGCCTGCATGATCCGAAGCACGTTTCAACAGCAGAGGATTTGGAGATCCTTCTCCGGTATGCTCTGAAAAATCCCCGGTTTAGAAAAGTGTTTGAGACAATGCAGTATCGGACAGAACCAACACAAAAGCATCCGGAAGGACTTCTTCTGCAAAGTACTCTGACAGATTATAAAGACCAGCTGAAGCCAACGAACGGAAGTTTTCTCGGCGGAAAGACCGGATATACAAAAGAAGCAGGACTCTGCCTGGCAAGCTGGGTCAATATACGCGGAAAGAGGTATATACTGGTGACTGCGGGTGCCAGAGGAGACCATCAGACAAGACCGTTTCACGTGCTGGACGCAGAATCTATATATCAAGAATTATAGGAAGTCTAAACGGATATTCCCCTGCATACACTGTAAAAACAGAGAATGCAGGGGATTTTTATGAAAGAGTACATTGAAGAACGCGCGGTAGAAGTCGGCAATTATATCGTAGATAAAAAAGCCACAGTCAGACAAACTGCCAAAGTGTTCGGAATCTCTAAATCTACCGTACATAAAGATGTGACGGAACGATTGGAAAAGATCAATCAGTCCCTGGCCAGAAGGGCCAGAGAGGTACTGGATCTCAACAAATCGGAGCGGCACATACGGGGCGGCATGGCGACCCGTGGAAAATACGAGAAGATTAAAAAAAATACAAAAGCAATTCAGGGGTGAATTGCTTTTGTATTTAAGATACGGTATGCCAAAGAAGGCAGCACTTTTATGGGTCAGCGGCCGGCGTTGACATTTCCCGTCTGATTATGTAGGAGCTGTTCATTGAACTTCAGCAGGGAGGATACCGGTTTTGAAAGTGTCAGATACTGTCTTGTATGACACCTGAGCGAAGACTTTTTCTGAGCGTATAACTTTTGCGGAGTAAAAAAGTCAGAGCCCTCAAACGGTGTCCTTTTTATAGAAATATCAATCACGATATCTAAAAAACGATTCTGGTGAAAGATCTTCCTGGTACACTCCTTTTTATAAGTAGGATGGAGCTTGTTGATGGTGAACTGGAAATACAAAGAATTCATCGCCGGCTCTTCACTGTCCAGCAGGAATTGATAATCTCCGCTGAGAATTTTCTCTACTTCTTCCTGTGTCAGGGAAAACTTTGTCTTATGGACCACATGTCCGCTGGTCTGATTCTGAATGAAGAAAAAGTTTGTGTGGTCTTCTTCATAAATATAGTAACGGATATTCGGTTCTCTCTCAAGCCCCTCAAACATCAAAACTCTTACGGGCATGCTTATCATGTATTTTTCAGGAGACCTGGACAGCAGATATTCCTCCTGTATCTTTTCGTATTCTGTCTGACTGATATTTTTGTTGACTTCGGTGTAAGAAAGCTTTTCTACTAATATTTTACCCATAATAACTCCAATACGCAGTTTTGGTTTATTGTTTCTTATCAATATACTAGTGACATTATATCAAATCGTGCATATAAAATCATGACTTATTTCTAAAAAAAGTCTTAAATTTGCGTGGATTTTCATCGGTCTCTATGTTAAGATTACCAAAAAGGAGGAGCTATGGATTTATTTGATTATGCAAGACAGAAAAACAGCAGGAAAGAAGCTCCGCTGGCCGGCAGAATGCGGCCCAAAACCCTCGATGAAGTCGTGGGACAGGAGCATATTATAGGGAAGGACAAGCTGCTCTACCGGGCGATTCAGGCGGACAAGCTCAGTTCCATCATATTTTACGGACCTCCGGGTACCGGAAAAACGACCTTAGCCAGAGTCATTGCCCAGACGACCCAGGCAAACTTCGTGCAGATGAATGCTACCACTTCCGGCAAAAAAGAAATGCAGGAGGCCGTGAAGGAGGCAAAGGAAGCACTGGGGATGTTCCAGAAAAAAACAATCCTGTTCATTGATGAGATCCACAGGTTTAACAAAGCCCAGCAGGATTTTTTGCTTCCTTTTGTGGAGGACGGGACGATCATTTTGATCGGCGCCACTACGGAAAATCCGTATTTCGAGGTGAATCAGGCGCTGATTTCAAGGTCCAATGTCTTTGAACTTAAGTCACTGGAACCAGAGGACATTAAAAAACTTTTAGTCAGAGCTGTGACCGATGACGAGAAGGGCATGGGGATTTACCGCGCCAAGATTACCGATGAGGCCCTTGATTTCCTGGCAGATATGGCCGAGGGAGATGCAAGAAGTGCGCTGAATGCCGTCGAGCTTGGGATTCTTACCACAGAACCGGGAGAAAACGGAGAGATTGTTATTGATATCAATGTGGCTCAGGAGTGTATCCAGAAGCGGGTCATGAGGTATGACAAAGGCGGGGACAACCACTACGATATTATCTCGGCATTTATTAAGAGTATGAGGGGATCTGACCCCGATGCGGCAGTTTATTATCTGGCCAGAATGATTGATGCCGGAGAGAGCGTTACCTTTATTTCACGGAGAATCATGATCTGCGCTTCGGAAGATGTAGGAAACGCAGATCCCCAGGCTCTGCAGGTCGCAGTCGCGGCATCCCAGGCTGTGGAGAGGATCGGACTTCCGGAAGCCAGGATCATTCTTGCCCAGGCGGTGACCTATGTGGCGGGAGCACCCAAGAGCAATGCGGCTTATATGGCTGTGAACCAGGCATTGGAAGCTGTCAGAAAGAGAAAAAACGGGATGGTTCCAAACCACCTGAGGGATGCCAGCTACAAAGGGGCTTCCAAACTGGGCCGGGGAATCGGATATCAGTATGCCCACAATTTTCCGGGACATTATGTCAAACAGCAGTATCTTCCGGATGAACTACTGGGGACCGTGTTTTATGAACCGACAGAGAATGGATATGAGAAAAATATTAAGAAATATTTGGACAGCCTGAGGGAGGAATGAGGCATGGACAGTTTACAGGATGGATATATGCTGAGAAACGGAGTAAAGATACCGTGTATTGGGTTTGGGACATGGAAGTCTCCCGACGATGTGGTCTGTGAGAGCGTGAAAATGGCGATTCAGGCCGGATACCGGCACATAGACGGTGCAGCCGCATATGCCAATGAGGCAGGTGTGGGGAAAGGAATCCGTGAGAGCGGAGTGCCCAGGGAAGAGTTGTTTATTACAAGCAAACTCCCCAATGCAGATCATGGATATGAAAAGGCGAAAAAATCGTTTGATAAAACACTGGAACACTTAGGTCTTGACTATCTTGACCTCTATTTGATCCACTGGCCGGTTGTGATCGAGCATAAGGATGACTATGAGCAGGATATTCTTGACACATGGAGGGCTTTTGAGGAGCTTTATGGGGCGGGTAAGATCAGAGCCATCGGTGTCAGCAATTTTATGATCGAACATCTGGAAATATTAAAGAACCATGCAAAGATTATGCCGATGGTCAATCAGGTGCAGCTTCACCCGCAGCATCCGCAGGAAGAGATGGCTGCTTACTGCAAAGAAAACCAGATCGTGCCGGAGGCGTGGAGTCCGCTGATCCAGGGACAGGCATTTAAGAGAGAACTGTTAAAAGAAATGGCCGCAAAATATGACCGTACCGTGGCGCAGATTTGTATCCGATGGATCATGCAAAAAGGAGTGATCCCGCTGCCGAAAGCATCCAGTATGGAGCGTATCAGCGGAAATGCAGATGTCTTTGATTTTGAGATCGGGGAAGACGATATGGAAAAGATCGCGACGCTCAGAACTTATGGGATGATCGGGGAGGAACCGAGTATTCCGAGAACAAGACAAGTCGTAGGATTTTAAAAACAGAAGGTGCATTCCGAGGATGGAACGCACCTTCTGTTTCAGTCTTTGTTTTTTTTGTATAGAAAGATAAGCACCCACAGGAGCAGCGGATAGAAGAACATCAGCGCCAGCATACCATAGAATGCTCCATTTCCGGTAAATGCACAAAACAGAGTGAGGCCTATGACGAGAAAAATGGACAGGATCACAAGGATGGACAGGATACGTTTTGTTTTTTGTTTCATGAGCCTTTCCTTTCCAAGACAAGATCTTTCAGGTTTGTAATTTCAGAATCGGGCAGCCCATGTTCTGTAAGATAGGACGTAAGGTGAAGTTCTTCAAACAAGTGAAGCAGCTGTTCCATATGGGCGGCATCTGAGCCGAGCATCGGAAGCATGGACTGATAGTCAGGAAGTTCCATGGCTGCTTTGTTAACGCCGCGCTGATTGTATGTAAAGGAAACCTGATATTCTGCAACGATGTCTTCTCTGTCAGCACCAAGAAGTGTCAAGAGTACGGCAGAAAGAACACCGGTCCGATCTTTCCCGGCGGTACAGTGGAACAGAACCCCGCCTTTGTTAAGACACTGAACGACGGTTTTTACTGCGCCGGCAATCAGCTCAGGACTGTCATACAGCATTTTCTGATAGCCGTCTGCCAGACTTTTCGTGAAGGCTTTGGAAGCAGATTCTGCTGCATTTTCAAAGTCAATTTCTTCTTTTTGAAGGGGACAGTGATAATACTGCATTGTCTCCGGAACCTGATCTTTCATGAGGAGCGTCTCGGATTTGCTCCGAAGATCTATAATAGAGACAATTCCAAAGTCCTCAAGCTTTTTCCATTCGTCTGGGGAGAGGAACGCAAGACAGTCACCACGGTACAGGCGGTTCCAGCGGATGACGGAGCCATCCGCGGTTTCCAGGCCGCCCAGATCCCTGATATTAAATGCATGTTCTAACCGGATTCTTTTTACTGGTGTGTTATTAAAATTCAAAAGATAACCTCCCGCACAATAGATTTGTTTCTTCTATTCTAATGGGAAGAGAAAGAAGATACAAGGGGTTATTTTGGACAGAGCGTGACATTCTTCTCTATAGAAACAGATACTGGAATGCATTGAAAAAGTATCCTACAAAAATAATACCAAGGGTACAGATGACTGCAAAAATCAAGAGAAGCTTTGGTTTGACTGCTTTTTTCAGCATGATTACAGATGGCAGGGAGAGAGTCGTAACCGCCATCATAAAGGACAGGACAACACCTAACTGGGCGCCTTTCGAGAGCAGTGCCTCTGCAACGGGAATGGTGCCGAAGATATCCGCATACATAGGAATCCCGGCGGGCACAGCGATCAGAATGCCCAAAGGATTCCCTTTTCCGAGAATTTTTATAATCAAGGTTTCAGGAATCCAGTTATGAATCACCGCACCTATGGCGACACCCGCCAAAATATATGGAGTGACCCCTTTTACTGTAATTTTTGCTGTCTCCCATGCATATTTGACTCTGTCTTTAAAACACAGAGATTCCTGCGGCACATCCGGGACATGATCAGATTTGTTAAAATCCCGGATCTGATGCTCTAAATGCAGCTTTTCAATCACGGTGCCGCCTGCCACTGCAATGACAAGTCCCAGAAGGACATAGACGAGAGCTACTTTTCCGCCAAAGATACTCGTTAAAAGCACAAGTGATCCGAGATCTACCATAGGGGAGGATATCAGAAAAGAGAAGGTAACTCCAAGAGGCAGTCCCGCATTTGTAAAACCGATAAAAATCGGAATAGAAGAACAGGAACAAAACGGAGTCACGGTGCCCAGCAGAGCAGCAATGATGTTTGCCCTGATACCGTGTAAACCTTCAAGAATTCGTTTAGTTCTTTCCGGCGGAAAGTAACTTTGGATGTAAGAGATCAGGAGGACCAAAATTCCCAGCAGCACCATGATTTTTACGGTGTCATATAGAAAGAACAACATACTGTTTCCGACCCTGGATGAGGTATCGAGTCCAAGGGATTCTAAAAGATTTTTTATGATTTTGTTCAGCCAATTCATTCCCAGTATTTCGTTCTGAAAGAAATCCCACATTGATTTTATTGTTTCCATGTTATTAACGTCCTTTCTGTTATATAGATAAATAGAAATGTTTCGATGTATTGTATATAAAAATCTTACAGGCACTTTTGTGGATTGCCCAGACTACAATTAAATTTTTACGATATTTTTTCGCCGGTCAGTTCATGCAAAGTCCGAATGGCAAGGGACATTCCTTCAGATGAAATGGAATAGTAGGTCCATTTGCCTTCCCTGCGGCCCGATACAACTCCGGAATCACACAAAATTTTCATGTGATGGGACATGGTAGGCTGCGAAACATTAATTTTTTCATTGAGCTCACAGGCACATTTTTCACCAGTAACTAAAAGTTTTAGAATTTTGATGCGGTTTTCATCACAAAAAGCTTTAAAGACGGCGGAAACCTTCTTTTCATTAATCTCCAATTCAGATACCTCCCATAGATGCTTATCTATATTTACTATATGACAAATATAGATATATGTCAATGTGTTTTGGAGACTTTACAGGCGTTGCGGGAAATGAAGGAAACTGATAAAATAAAAAAACATGCAGAAGGCCCTGTAACACAAGGCCTCCTGCACGTCAAGGGGAGGATAAGTAATCTAATCTGTTGATTAGACATTAAGAGTATGTCCCCTGTAATTTTTTTTATACACAGATTGAAAAAATATTTTAAATTTGTTATAGTATCATAAGTATCACGAAAGCAATAAAAACAGTTAAAGGATGGATAAATCATGGGATTACTTCAGGAATGGCGCGACTATGCGTATAAATTTGACGACCGTACACAGGAAGGACAGCAGTTCTGGCTTTCTTATTTTGGGATCGAAAAAGAGATTTATGTAAAGTTATTATCAGATAAAGACTTTGTAGAAAAAGGAACAGTCAAAGAACTGGCAGAAAAATACGAGACGGAACTTCAGTTTTTTGTAGGTTTTCTGGACGGGATCAATGACAGTCTGAAAACTCCGAATCCGATCGAGGAGATGGAAGAAGATACGGAAGTAACGTTAGATATCGACTTTGAAAAATTATACTACAATATGGTTGCCTGCCGTGCAGAATGGCTGTATGAACTGGAACAGTGGAACGATATTCTGTCAGAGGAGAGAAGAAAAGAGCTGTATAAAGAACAGAAATCATCCACGACAGTTGTAAAAGGCGAGAAGATCGGAAGAAATGACCCGTGTCCCTGCGGAAGCGGAAAGAAATATAAAAAGTGCTGCGGAAGAAATGCATGACATTTTCCACATGATTTCCGTTCGGCTCTTAGAATGCCTCACTCCAATCATGTGGAAAATGGACATAATGTCTGTTGGAGAAGGGCCTCTGTCAAAAAAGGTGCCACTTTTCGAAAGTTATTTACCGCTATTGTAGGAGCGCATTTCAAAAGCGCGACGGAAATAGTGGTAAATAACTCATGACATTTTCTACATGATTTCCGTTCGGCTCTTAGAATGTCTCACTCCAATCATGTAGAAAATGGACGTAATGTTTGCTGGAGATGGTGCCTTTCAAACAAAAGATGCTGTGCTCTGGTTGTGCTGTAATACTGTTTATAACACCCGAAAAGTTGTCAATTAGGTTTGGCAGCTTTTTGTTTATAGACAGAATTTTCTTTTGATTTTGCTTTTTAGGAAGGTAAGAATTATGAAAAAGAGAGATGATCATATTACATGGAGGAAGCTTGACAATACGGCCCAGCTTTTTCCGGTGATCGCAAATAAGGAGATCAGCCATGTTTACCGAATTTCGGCCACGCTGAAAGAGGAGGTGCGTCCGGATCTGCTCCAGCAGGCGCTGGAAGATGTCCTTCCGTGGTTTGACGTGTTCCGGGTGCGGCTTCGCAGGGGATTTTTCTGGTTTTATTTTGAAGAAAATAAGAACCGGCCCGAAGTAGAGGATGAGACCGAGTATCCGTGCCGGTATATCGATCCCCATGGCAGGAGGAAGTTTCTGTTCCGTGTTTCCTATTACAGAAGGAGGATCAATCTGGAAGTATTCCACGCTGTCTCGGACGGTATGGGAGCCATCACGTTCTTAAAGGAACTCACTTACCGCTATATTGACCTGTTCAGGAACGAGTCCAAAGGAGAGGTGAAAAAATATTCACCCAGCGAAGAATGTATTTTGGATCAGGAAGACAGCTACTTTAAGCATTACCGAAAGAAAAAGGGAAAAGGTTACAGCACGCAAAGAGCCTATCAGATCAAAGGAAGAAGGATTTACGGAGGCGCTATCAGCGTCATTCACGGCTATGTCAGTATTGAGGATCTGAAGAAAACCTGCAGGAGCTGCGGGGTCAGCGTCACCAAATACCTGACTGCCGTATTAATATACAGTATCTATGAGGAATACATGAACAGGCAGCAGGACAAAAATCCAATCGGAATCAATCTGCCGATCAATTTAAGGGCTTTTTTTGACTCCAGTACGACCAGTAACTTTTATGCGGTAACCTTGATCGAATTTTTATCCAGGGGGGAAAATCATACATTTCAGGAGATTCTCTCTGAAGTCAGCCGGCAGATGGACGAAAAGATTAAAAAGGAAAAGATCGAGGAGGTACTGTCTTATAATGTTTCTGCAGAAAAGAACCCATTTATACGGATTCTGCCGCTTGTTTTGAAGAATCTCGGACTCAGTTATAAGTTCAGGCGTTCCAGCAAGTCAGCGACGACTACGCTGTCCAACCTGGGACAGATCAGGGTGCTTCCCGGATATGAGGATGAGATCGAGCAATTTCATGTGATGATGGGTGTCTTCAAGACACAGGAGATGAAATGCGCCATGCTCAGTTATAAGGACCAGGCGGTCATCACATTTACGTCGGTTTTCCAGGAAAGCTATCTGCAGAAAGCCTTTTTCAGGAATCTGGCGAAGGAAGGAATCAAAGTAGCCATAGAAAGCAATGGGGTAATCAATGAAAAGGTGTAAGAGTTGCCAGGTGGAAGTCCTGGATGAGACCGTGACGTGCCCGCTCTGCAACAGGGTATTAAGTGATGACGGAAAAACCGTTAAGCGGGAGAGAATGTACCCTGATCCGGAAGAAGAAAGAATGAGGCTTTACGGGATTAAAAATATTTTTTTCATCCTGCTCGGTATGATTGCAGTCCTTATGGGAATCATCAATTATATTACATATAATGGATTTCTCTGGTCGGCAATCGTCCTTGCAAGTATTTTATATCTAATGGTGACTGTATCCTATTCCATTGTACACAGGAGAAATCTGGCCGCAAAAATCGTTGTGGAGGTCATCGGCGGAGGAATTCTGGTATCTGTCATTGACTATGTCATCGGATATGAGGGATGGTCTGCGGCTTATGTCATACCGGGGCTGATCCTGACGGCAGATCTGGCAGTGGTAGTGCTGGTACTGGTAAACAGAAAGACATGGTACAGTTATCTGATGTACTTGATTTTTATAGCGGTCTTGAGTGTGGTACCGGTCATCATGTACCTGTTCGGACTCTTTGAACAGCCGCTGATCGCATGGATATCCTGCGGAATTTCAGTACTGACGGTATTTGTTATTTTAGCGGCAGGGAACAAGCAGGGGAAAAATGAACTGGCCAGAAGATTTCACACCTAATCAGAGAAGGAGCATACTATGAAACGAGCAAGTTTGCGCGGACAGATGGCCGTTCAATGCATCAGAGGATTTACAGCGACACCCAGAGGAAGGACATATGCCACCGGCATGGGACATCAGAATCCGAAGGAATACCGGTGGAAGTGCCCAAAAGGGTATACAAACGAGAAACTGGCACATGAGAATTTTCAGATGGAATTTCTGTCTCCGGATCAGGATAAAAATGACCTGGCGGTATTGCAGCTGCACGGCGGCGGATATATCGGGACGCTTAGAAACGCATACCGCAGAGCTGCCCTCCAGTACTCTATTTGCAGCGGGGGAGGAAGTGTTCTGTCACCGGATTACCGGGTCGTGCCGGAGCATCCGTTTCCTGCGGCGCTTAAAGACGCTGTCTCAGCCTACCGGTGGCTGACAGAGGAGAAGGGATTCCCGCCGGAAAAGATCGTGATTGCGGGGGATTCTGCCGGGGGAGGACTTGCGCTGGCTCTCGGTTTATATCTGAAGGATCATGGAATTGCCATGCCGGCAGGTTTTATTTTGATGTCACCGTGGACGGATCTTACACTGAGCGGAGAAAGTCTCAAATATAATTACGGAAGAGACCCGCTGTTCGGCAGATCAAAGGTCACGATGCTTTACGATTCTCTGTATCCGGGAAGTGAGGATGTCAGCAATCCGTATATTTCCCCGCTGTTCGGAGATTATCACGGATTTCCGCCGATGCTGTTTCAGGCAGGCGGCAGGGAAGTTTTGCTGGACGACACACTGAGAGTGGCAAGAAAGGTGAAGGAAAGCGGTGTTTCGGTGAGAAACAGTGTCTATCCCGACATGTTCCATGTGTTTCAGCTGGCGATGGGAATGCTGCCGGAGAGCAAAGAGGCCTGGAGAGAAATCAGGACCTTTTTCAGAATGATTTTCGGGACGAAAAAACGTCACTGAATCTTCACAATTCTTTTCTTGTATTTCCATTTGCACTGTGCTATGATAACCATTAGTCAACTAATGATTAGATAACTAATATATTTTTTGAGGTTTAAGAAAGGAGTCATCATGTATGAAGATGACGGCATTTATCACCTGCTTCTGAAGATCAACCATAAAAATTTTGCAATCGGATTTGCTTACCTAAAGGAGGCAGGTCTGCATCCGGGGCAGATGCCGCTGATCACCGGCCTTTACAAGAAAGAAGGAGTGACTCAGAAGGAGATTGCAGATAGATTGGGCATTAAGCCTTCGACGATCAATGTCATGATCCGCAGGCTTGAAAAAAGAGAATTTGTCATCAGGAAGCAGGACCCGGAAGATCAGAGGAGAAGCCTCGTGTATCTCACGGAACACGGACGGCAGATCTATGAGAAAATTTCCGAAGCTACCGTCGAAGTTAAAAATCAGGTCATGAAGACCTTCACGGAAGAGGAAAAAGAAGAACTGTTCCGGCTGCTCACAAAATTTTATGAGGGGCTTGATAAATTAGTTGATTTGGAAATAGGAACTTGTAAATGTAAGGAATAATCGTAGAAAGGAGACATCATGCTGAAAATATTCCGATATCTGAAAAAAGCATATATCCCGATCGCATGCATTGTTTTGCTTTTGTGTGTGCAGGTCAGCTGTGAACTGACGATCCCGACGTATACGTCCAATATTGTCAATGTAGGAATCCAGCAGGGCGGAATCGAGGACGCAGTGCCGGATGCCGTCCGGGAAGAGTCCATGCAGGCACTCATGGGAATGATGAAGCCGAAAGATGCAGAAAAAGTGAAGGATGCCTATGAGCTGTACACGAAAAAACAGGTGAAAGACTCTGATTACAGCTCTTATAAAAAAGGCCGTCTCTATGTGAGAAAAGACATCAGTAAAAAGGACAGGGAGGATTTAGACAAAATCCTTTCAAAACCGATGCTGATGCTGGAAATGAAAATGATGGAGCAAAGCGGCCAGACCAAAGAAAATGCCAAAATGGCGCAGAAATTTAAGGGAAAGAGCATTGATGACATGCCGGAAAGCATCATCAGCCAGGCCGCGATCTCTTTTGTAAAAGCGGAATATAAAGCCATGGGGCTCGACTTAGACCAGATACAGACCAATTATATGTTGAAGACCGGAGCCATTATGGTAGGGCTTGCACTGCTGGCTATGGCTGTGGCCGTAACTGTCGTTTTATTATCCGCAAAACTGGCAGCCAGGCTGAGCAGAATTCTCCGTGACCATATTTTTAAAAAGGTAATGGATTTTACGAACTCAGAGTTTGATAAGTTTTCCACGGCATCCCTGATCACCAGGAGTACGAATGATATCCAGCAGATCCAGATGTTTGTGACCATGATGTTCCGCATCGTTGTATTTGCACCATTGATGGGGCTTGGAGGTATCTATAAAGTACTGAAAACCAACGTGGATATGACATGGACCATTGCCATCGGAGTCGTGGCGATCATGACCGTGATTTTAGTCCTGTTTACTGTGGCTATGCCGAAATTTAAGGTTTTGCAGAAACTGATCGACCGGCTGAACCTTGTATCCAGGGAAATTCTGACCGGGCTTCCCGTCATCCGTGCATTCAGCACCGAAAAGCACGAAAAAGAACGGTTTGACACGGCCAATAAGAACCTGATGAAGACCAACCTGTTCGTCAACAGGGCGATGACGTTTATGATGCCGCTCATGATGCTGATCATGAATGCCATGACGGTCCTGATCGTCTATGTGGGAGCAGACAACATTGACCTGGGAAGGATGCAGGTGGGAGATCTGATGGCGTTCATTCAGTATGCGATGCAGATCATCATGTCATTCCTTTTCATCTCCATGGTTTCCATCATGATGCCGAGAGCCCAGGTGGCAGCAGAGCGTGTCAATGAAATTTTAGATATGGAGATCATGATCAAAGATCCGAAACGGCCGAAAGAATTTCTGAATGAGAAAAAGGGAGAAGTGGAATTTAAGCATGTTTCTTTCCGATATCCCGATGCAGGGGAGGATATGCTCCACGACATCAGCTTTACGGCGCCGTCCGGAAAGACCACGGCGTTTATCGGAAGCACCGGAAGCGGAAAGTCTACGCTGATCAATCTGATCCCGAGGTTTTTTGATGTGACAGAGGGAAGTATTCTCGTTGACGGAGTAGATATCCGGGAGGTAAAACAGTCGGATTTAAGAGATAAACTGGGCTATGTACCCCAGAAGGGGGTTCTGTTTTCCGGAACGATCGACTCGAACCTGCGTTACGGAAAAGAGGATGCATCTGAAGAAGAGGTGAAGAAAGCGGCAAGGATTGCACAGGCCGCAGATTTCATTGAAGAAAAGAAAGAGGCATATGATTCTCCGATCGCCCAGGGAGGTTCCAACGTATCCGGAGGGCAGAAACAGAGACTGTCCATCGCCAGGGCAGTTGCCAAGGACCCGGAAATTTACATTTTTGACGACAGCTTTTCCGCACTTGATTACAAGACGGATGTGACACTTCGGCAGGCACTGGCCAGAGAGACGAAGGGAAGCACGACCCTGATCGTTGCGCAGAGGATCAGTACGATCCTGCACGCAGACCAGATCGTTGTCTTAGATGAGGGCCGCGTCGTGGGCACAGGAACTCATGAAGAACTGCTGGAGTCATGTCCGGTCTACTTACAGATTGCAAAATCCCAGTTGTCTGAGGATGATTTTGCAAAAGCTAGAGGGGAGGCGGCAGAACATGAGTAATCAGAACAGAAGGCCGGTCAGGAGAATGGGCCACGGCCCGATGCAGGGCGGAGAAAAAGCAAAAGATTTCAAAGGAACCATTAAGAAGCTTTTAAAATACATGAGACGCTACTACGGCGCCATCGCTTTTGTTATTTTGTTTGCCATTGCCAGCACGGTATTTAACATTGTAGGACCGACCATACTTGGAAATGCCACAACTGAAATTTTTAACGGACTGGTGAAAAAAGTCCAGGGAACCGGCGGAATTGATTTTTCCAAGATAAGGGGCATACTGCTGACGCTTCTCGGACTGTATCTGACATCTGCGGCATTTTCATTCCTTCAGGGACTGATCATGACCCATGTGTCCAACAACACCACATATCAGATGAGAAAAGATATTTCTGAAAAGATCCACAGGATGCCGATGAAATATTTTGAGAGCAGAACATTCGGTGAGGTGCTCTCAAGGATCACCAACGATGTGGATACTCTGGGACAGAGTCTGAATCAGAGTATGACACAGATCATTACTTCTGTGGCTACCATTATCGGTGTGTTCGTTATGATGATCAGGATCAGCGTTCCGATGACGGTCGCCGTGGTCGTGATCCTTCCGGTATCCTTCCTGATGATCGGTGCGATCATGAAAAAATCCCAGCCTTATTTCCAGGCGCAGCAGGCACTGCTCGGGGAAGTCAACGGCCAGGTAGAAGAAATTTACAGCGGCCACAACATTGTAAAAGTATTCAATAAAGAAAAGAGTGTTGTGGAAGAGTTTGAAAAAGTAAACGGAAAATTATATAATTCTGCGTGGAGATCTCAGTTTTTCTCCGGGGCAATGATGCCTCTGATGCAGTTTGTGGGAAACTTAGGCTATGTGGTCGTTGCGATTCTGGGAGGATTTCTGGCAATCAAGAATACCATTGAGGTAGGGCAGATCCAGTCCTTTATCCAGTATGTAAGAAACTTTACCCAGCCGATCACCCAGCTGGCCCAGGTCGGCAACATGATGCAGACGACCGCGGCTTCCGCGGAGCGTGTCTTTGAATTCCTCGAAGAAGAGGAGGAAGAAGAAGTGAAGGAGAATCCTGTGGATGTGTCTTCGCTGGACGGAAATGTAACTTTTGAACACGTATCCTTCGGATATAATGAGAATCAGAGAGTCATCAACGATTTCTCCGTGGAAGTCAAAGAAGGACAGAAGATCGCAATCGTCGGCCCGACAGGCGCAGGAAAAACAACGATGATCAAACTTTTGATGAGATTTTATGATGTCAGCGGCGGATCGATCAAGATTGACGGCTATGATGTCAGAGACTTTAAAAGAAGCGATATCCGGCAGATGTTTGGAATGGTTCTTCAGGATACATGGCTTTACAATGCTTCCGTCCGTGACAATATCCGATACGGAAAGCTGGACGCCAGTGAAGAAGAGATCCAGGGAGCGGCAAGAGCTGCCTTTGCCCATCATTTTATCGAGACACAGCCGAAAGGTTATGATATGATAATAAATGAGGAGAGCAATAACATTTCCCAGGGACAGAAACAGCTTCTGACCATTGCGAGAGCGATCCTGGCCGACCCTAAGATCCTGATCTTAGATGAAGCCACCAGCTCCGTCGATACAAGGACGGAAGAGCGGATTCAGAAAGCAATGGATAACCTGATGGAAGGAAGAACCAGTTTTGTCATCGCGCATCGCCTTTCTACGATCAAGGATGCGGATATGATCCTCGTCATGAACCACGGGGACATCGTAGAACAGGGAAATCACGAGGAACTGCTTGCGAAAGGCGGTTTCTATGCGAACCTCTACAACAGTCAGTTTGAAACAGCGGACTAGAAGGGAATTTATCTTCCGGTCCTGAAAGCCTCCGGTACCGTCGGCGCATTTTTGCCCCGGCGTGCCAGAGGCTAAATTGCATTTAGGTATAAGGAGGAAATTATGGTACGGTTGGCATGTATAGGAACAAATTTTATCACGGACTGGCTCCTGGAAGGCATCCGGGAGGTCGAAGGGATCGAGCTTTCAGCGGTCTATTCAAGGACGATGGAAAAGGGAAAAGAATTTGCGGCCAAATACGGGGTCGATAAAGTTTATGATAATTATGAAGAACTGGCAAAGGACCCTGAGATCGATGCGGTCTATGTGGCAAGCCCTACTTACTGCCATTTCAAACACACGATGATGATGCTCAACCACAAAAAACACGTGTTATGTGAAAAGCCGGTGGCATCCAATTTGACGGAACTTGAATTGATGATCCAGGCGGCAAAGGAAAATCAGGTCGTGTTTATGGAAGCTATGAAGTCCGTACATACACCGGGATTCAAGGCGATGAAGGAACATCTTTCCAAGATTGGCACCGTGCGCCGTGCCACGATCCAGTACTGCCAGTATTCTTCACGATATGACAAGTTTAAAAACGGGATTATTGAAAATGCTTTCAAGCCGGAACTTTCCAACGGAGCCATTATGGACATCGGCGTGTACTGCGTGCATTTTCTCGCGGCATTATTCGGGATGCCGGAAAAAATACTGGCGGATGCCATATTCCTGGAAAATGGTGTGGACGGAGCAGGCACGCTCATCGCATCCTATGGGGATAAACAGGCGGAGGTTATTTATTCAAAGATCACCAATTCCAAGCTTCCGACCCAGATCCAGGGAGAGAAAGGCTGCATGATCATCTCAGAGTGCCCGAATCCAAGAGAGATCAAGATTCTTTATAACGATGGCAGTGAAGAGACCATTGAATGTGACAGCCGTTCCAACCCGATGAATTACGAAGCACAGGTTTTTGTAGAACTGATCGAGACGGGGCAGACAGACCATCCGCATCTGGAAGCTTCAGTAATGGAAATGAAGATCATAGACGAAGCCAGAAGGCAGACCGGAATTGTATTTCCGGCAGATAAAATCAGAGAACAGTAAAGGAGAACAGATCAATGAAAAAGAAACTGATCGCAGGGGGACTGCTCCTCTGTACATTAGCGCTTTCTGCGTGCCAGACTGAGAAAAAGCAGGAGAAAACAGAAAAAGCAAAGACGACTGCCGAGAAATCGACGGAGGCAAAGGTCCTCAGCAAATATAAAGAGATCAAGATCAACGGAGCCAAAAAGACTGTGCAGATTGGGGACCCGTCCAAAGGGGAGACGGTTGCTATTGTGAAAGTCAAGGGCTACGGAACAATGAAATTTAAGTTTTTCCTCAAGGATTCCCCGCTGGCAGTCAAAAACTTTTTGACGCTGGCATCCAACGGATATTATGATGGGATTATTTTTCACAGGGTCATCAAAGACTTCATGATCCAGGGAGGCGATCCGACGGGAACAGGAAAAGGCGGACAGAGCATCTGGGGAAAAGAGTTCAAGAATGAGACTTCTGACAAGCTGATCCCGGTGAGAGGAGCACTCTGCATGGCAAATGCAGGTCCGGATACCAACGGAAGCCAGTTTTTTGTAGTGCAGAACAGGGAAGTTACAGATGAAATGCTGGATTCTTCTCCGATAGAACTTACAAAAGCTCAGAGGGATCTTTTTAAAGAGCAGGGAGGATACCCGTCTTTGACCGGAGACTACACGGTATTCGGCCAGCTGTATGACGGATACGATGTTCTGGACAAGATTGCCCAGACTCAGACTGTGTCAGATGCAAAGGCCGAGAACAAACCTAAAAAAGACATTGTCATTGAAAAAATCACCGTAAAGAATTACTAGAAAAACCGCCGGGAGGGACAGATGCTTACCATCGGACTGGATCACACAAAAAAAGAACCGTTTTACAGGCAGATTTATGCTTATATCCGGGATGAAATACGGAGTGGGGCTCTGCCCTGCGGGTCCAGGCTTCCGTCCACCAGGAGGCTGGCAAAGCATATGGACCTGAGCCGGAATACGATCGATCTGGCCTACGGCCAGCTGACAGCCGAAGGATATATTGAGGCAAAGCCCAAGCGCGGATATTTTATCTGCCAGGTGGAAGACCTGGCGTCTTTAAATATTCCCGTGGAGACAGAGGAGGAAGATCCGGTGCAGGAGGAAGATCCGATCCCTTTTGATTTTTCTCCCGTAGGAGTCGACATGACTCTGTTCCCCTATAATGTATGGAGACGACTTCTGAAAGAAGTCATGATGAACGACAACAGTGAGTTGTTCCAAAAAGGAGAAAATCAGGGGGATTTAGGACTGAGGAGGGCTATTATGTATTACCTCAGGCAGTCCAGAGGTGTCCACGTGGGCACCAGCCAGATTATCATAGGAGCGGGGATTGAAAACCTGCTGTTTCTCCTGAGCCTGACTCTGGGTAAGGGCAGGACCATGGCCATGGAAAACCCGGCATACCTAAACGCCTATCAGACGGTCCGCGAACTCGGATTTCAGGTACTTCCCGTAGACATGGACGAGGAAGGCCTGAGGGTTTCGCAGCTGGAGCAGAGCGGTGCGGATCTCGCCTATGTCACGCCCGCCCGTCAGTATCCTACCGGTGTGGTTCTTCCGATCGGCAGAAGGAGCCGGCTGATCAAATGGGCCAGAGAAAAGGAAGAACGGTATATTATCGAGGATGACTACGACAGTGAGTTCCGGTACTATGGAAAGCCGATCCCGGCCCTTCAGGGCATCGACGAGAGTGATAAGGTAATATATATGGGTACTTTTTCTAAAGCGATCGCCCCTGCCATACGGATCGGTTATATGGTGCTGCCCAAAAGCCTTGTGCCTGCATACAGAAAGACCGCGGGTATTTTCTCCTGTGCGGTATCCAGGATCGACCAGAGTGTACTCACCTCTTTTTTATCGGAAGGTCATTTTGAACGGCACTTAAACCGGATGAGAAATGTTTATAAAGAAAAGCACGATCTTCTGATTCAGAAGCTGAAGGAAATTGACAGCCGGATCACAGTTTACGGTGCCGGAGCAGGCCTTCATGTGCGCGTTGATTTTCATATTCAGGATACAGATTGGTTTGAAAAAGAACTGCTGAAAAGGGGAGTCAGGGTTTATCCTCTTTCGATGTATTATATAGACGGAGGTCCCGAAAAGGAGCAGTATATTTTAGGCTTTACGAAAATGCAGAAAGAAGATATGATAAAAGGACTTAAAGCCATCCGGGATGTTTACCGGCTGGCATGATATTTTCTACAAGAAATGAGGTACAAATAATGTCTGAAGAAATAAATGAAACAGAATTAGAAGAAAAAGAAGTGCCTGCAAAAACTACTGAGGAGAAAGACGAAACCCATGATGTGGAGCGCTACTGCTATCTGTGCCGCAGGCCGGAATCGATTACCGGAAAGATGATCACGCTTCCCAAGGATATACATATCTGCGTAGACTGTATGCAGAGAACTATGGACAGTATGGGAAACGGACAGTTCAGCTTTATCGATGCCACAAACATGGACCTGAACAATATGGACTTATCCCGTCTGATGGAAAATATGCAGGAACCGCCTGCGCAGGCAGTGAAGAAAAAAGATAAAAAGAAGAAAAAGAAAGAAAAAAAAGAATTAAATCTAAGAGATATTCCGGCACCGCACAAGATCAAGGCTATGCTGGATGAATATGTCATAGGACAGGATTATGCAAAAAAGGTCATGTCTGTGGCGGTCTACAATCACTATAAACGGGTGGTGACCAACACCATGGAAGAGATCGAGATCGATAAATCCAACATGCTCATGGTCGGGCCTACCGGTTCCGGAAAGACGTATCTGGTAAAGACTCTGGCGAGGCTTCTTCAGGTGCCGCTTGCCATTACGGATGCCACTTCTCTGACGGAGGCTGGCTATATCGGAGATGATGTGGAGAGTGTGCTCTCCAAGCTTCTGCAGGCAGCAGATAATGATGTCGACGAGGCAGAACACGGCATTATTTTTATTGATGAGATTGATAAAATCGCAAAGAAACAGAATACCAACAGCCGTGATGTCAGCGGAGAATCCGTACAGCAGGGGCTGTTAAAGCTTCTGGAGGGGGCGGAGGTAGAAGTGCCGGTGGGTGCAACAAGCAAGAATGCCATGGTGCCAATGACGACAATTAATACAAAGAACATCCTGTTTATTTGCGGGGGTGCCTTTCCTGATCTTGATGAAATCATCAAAAAGCGTCTCATGAAGCAGACATCTATCGGCTTCCATGCAGACCTAAAAGATAAATTTGACAAAGACGAGAACATTCTGTCCAGAGTCACTGTGGATGATCTGCGGGAATACGGTATGATACCGGAATTTTTAGGGAGACTCCCGATGGTATTTACGCTGGAAGGGCTGTCAAAGGATATGCTGGTCCGTATTCTGAAAGAGCCGAAAAATGCAATCTTAAAACAGTACCAGAAGCTTCTGGAGCTGGATGAAGTTGAGCTGATATTTGACGAAAGTGCGCTGGAAGCAATCGCGGAAAAAGCGCTGGAAAAGAAGACAGGTGCCCGTGCATTAAGGGCGATCATAGAGAAATTTATGCTGGATATCATGTTTGAGATTCCGAAGGATGACACGATCGGAAGAGTGATCATCAACAGGGATTATATTTTAAATCACGGTACGCCGGTGATCGAACTGCGGGGACAATAACAGAAAAAAGCCGGATCATATGATCTGGCTTTTCGCCTAATATTTTTGCTGAGGAGATGATATAATAGCTTTATGGAGGATTGTGTATGAATGATTTTAAGTATTTGAAAGAATTGTCCAAGCAGTACCCAAACATTTCTGCAGCCTCTGCGGAAATTATTAATTTGCAGGCTATTTTAAATCTTCCCAAAGGAACAGAGCACTTCGTTTCCGATCTGCATGGGGAGTACGAGAAATTCAGCCACATATTGAGAAACGGTTCCGGGGCGATCAGGGGGAAGATTGACGACCAGTTCGGCAATATTTTAAGCATCAAAGAGAAAAAGAATCTGGCGTCTGTCATCTATTATCCCGAGCAGAAGATGGACCTGATGGAAGAGGAATTGTCCGAAGAAGAGCTGGATTCCTGGTACCGGACCACGCTGATCCGGCTGATCCTCATGGCGAAGCTGGCCGCAAGCAAGTATACGAGATCGAAAGTGAGAAAAGCTATGCCTCCGGTGTTTGCGTACATCATGGAGGAATTGATCACAGAACACGGAATGCTGGACAAGGACGAGTATTTTGACCAGATCATCGAGACGGTTTTAAAGACCGGGCAGGTCAGGGAGCTGATCGCAGCCCTGGGCCATCTGATCCAGAGGCTGACCATCGACCATCTCCATGTGATCGGGGATATCTATGACCGCGGACCGGGAGCACACCGGATCATGGACTGTCTGATGGATTATCATTCTCTGGATATCCAGTGGGGAAATCATGACATTCTCTGGATGGGAGCGGCATCCGGACACGGGGCGTGTATTGCCAATGTGGTGAGGATCAGCGCCAGATATAATAATCTGGATACCCTGGAAAACGGATACGGAATCAATCTCATCCCTCTGGCGAGGTTTGCGCTGGACTGTTATAAGGATGATCCCTGCGAACTGTTTACGATCTCGGGGGATGTCCAGGAAGAGGATGTCAGGGAGCTGGATCTAAATAAAAAGATGCACAAGGCCATTGCCGTCATTCAATTTAAACTGGAGGGCCGTCTGATCAGGAGAAGACCGGATTTCGGCATGGAGGAGCGCCTGCTTCTGGATAAGATCAACTATGAAAAAGGCACCATCTGTATGCGGGGAAAAGAATACCCGTTAAAGGATACTCATTTTCCGACTATCGATCCAAAGGATCCGTACCGGCTGACCAAAGAAGAAGAGTATGTGATGGAACATTTGATTACTTCGTTCAAATACTGTGCTCATTTGCAGGAACATGTGCGGTTTCTTTTTTCAAAAGGCAGTATGTATCTTACATATAACGACATGGTGCTCTATCACGGCTGCGTTCCGCTGAATGCAGACGGAAGTTTCCGTCAGGTGAAGATCAACGGAAAGAAATACGCGGGGAAGGCCCTCTGCGATGTGCTGGAACACCACGCCCGCCAGGGATATTTTGAGCAGGAAAATTCACCGAAGAAAAAGTACGGACAGGATATCATGTGGTACATATGGTCCAATGAAAATTCTCCGGTGTATGGAAAAGATAAGATGGCTACCTTCGAGCGCTATTTTGTGGAGGACCCTGACTTGAAAAAGGAGACGAAGGATTATTATTATCAGCTGATCGAGGAGGAGGCAGTCCTTTACCAGATACTGGAGGAGTTTGATGCCGACGGCATGAAAGGTCATGTCGTCAACGGCCATATGCCTGTCGCTGTCAAGGACGGAGAAAGCCCAATCAAATGCAAAGGAAAGCTGTTCATCATTGACGGAGGCTTTTCAAAGGCATACCAGAAAAAAACAGGGATCGCAGGTTATACTCTCGTTTCCAATTCTTACGGAATTAAACTGGTTGCCCATGAGCCGTTTAAATCCAGAGATTTTGTTATCCGTGAAGAAACAGATATACATTCAGATACGGTCCTGTCTAAAAAGGTGATCCGCAGGAAACGGGTCGGGGATACGGACAACGGAAAACGAATAAAGGAAAGCATTAAGGATCTGGGCTGTCTCGTGACAGCATACCGAAAAGGAGAAATTTCAGAAAGAATCTAAGGAGCAGACACTATGGAAAAGACATATTATCAGGCACCTACGGCTGCAGTGCTGGGAGACGTGGAATTGGGAGACGGAGTTTCTGTCTGGTTCTCCTCTGTGGTCAGGGGCGACGAAAACCGTATAAAGATCGGAAATCAGACCAACATCCAGGAAAACTGCACGGTCCACGTGGAGGAAGGCCATCCGGTTCTCGTAGGGGAGCGGGTGACGGTAGGACACAACACGATTCTTCACGGGTGCACTATTGGGGATGAGACAATGATTGGCATGGGAAGCATCATCATGAACGGAGCCGAGATCGGCACACATTGTTTCATCGGGGCGGGAAGCCTTGTGACGGAAGGAACCGTAATCCCGGACGGAAGTCTTGCGTTCGGACGTCCCGCAAAGGTGGTCCGTCCGGTAACAGAAGTAGAAATCCGCCATATCAGGGAAAGCAGCCGGTATTATGTGGAAACTGCACAAAATCATCTCATAGAGAAAAAATCATAATTTCAATAGACATTTCATAACTATTAAGCAAGATTATTTTTAGGGAGAATTTTATGCCGGATGCTTGCATTGGTGCGGCAGTCAATGAAAATTACCGCGATTTTATTTCCGGATTCAGGACCAGTCCGAATGAACTTCGGGACTTTTATCACACAGACTGCATCACTCAGGTGAATTTTCAATATGCGATCGTCTATGTAGATGAGCAGCAGGCGGCTGCTTCCCCTGTCTCCAATTTTTCGGGAAATGCAATTCCCAGGTGCTACGGCCTCATGGATATGCAGGTTCTGGAGGAGACCGGGGCGGCCCAGGTGCAGCGGTCGGGGCTGGATCTTACGGGACAGGGAGTCCTGGCAGCAGTCATAGATACAGGGATCGACTATACCAATACTGTGTTCCAGCTGGGAAATCAGACTACAAAGATTCAATATATGTGGGATCAGACGATACAGGGAGAAGATCCTCCAATGCCTTATGGATATGGGACAGAATATACAAAAGAGCAGATTGATGAGGCGTTGCAGGCAGAAGATCCCCTGGAGATTGTTCCGAGCCAGGATACGTCGGGGCATGGGACATTTCTTGCAGGCATGATCGCGGGAAATGAAGTACAGGAAGAGAATTTTTCAGGGATCGCACCAGGGTCCGAGCTGGTGGTGGTAAAACTGAAACAGGCAAAAAGCTACCTGAAAGAATATTACTGTATTGACCCTTCAAAGGAAGTATATGCAGAATCAGATATCATGCTGGCGATCCGCTATGTTCTGGAGAAGGCAGATGAACTTAATATGCCGGTTGTGATCTATCTGGGACTTGGGACCAATCTTTCTTCCCACACCGGAACTTCACCGCTGGCCAGGCAGATTTCAGCCCTGGCATACCAGCCGGGAATTGCGATCGTTGTGACCGGGGGAAATGAAGGGCAGGCCAAACATCACTATGCGGGTACTCTCTCAGATGGAGAGGTTGTGGTGGAAATAAAGGTGGGACCGGGGGAATATGGATTTACGGCGGAACTGTGGGGCTTTCAGCCAAACCAGTTTTTTGTGGACATCGAATCGCCCTCCGGCCAGAGAACCGGTGTAATATCAGGAGGCTACAAGGGCAGAAGAAATATCACATTTCTGCTGGAACAGACGAGTCTCATCGTAGATTATTTTACCATTGACATATCCACTGGTTCGCCTTTTATCCGCATGAGATTCCGTGCCCCGGCAGAGGGAATATGGAAGGTTCATGTCACAGACGAAAATGTAGGGAGCAGGGAGTTTGACATGTGGCTTCCCATACGGAATTTTATCACCGATGAGACTTATTTTTTGGAATCCACACCGTATAATACACTGACTGCACCGGGAAACGCGGCACCGGTCATTACTCCTTCCACTTATAATCAGAGCAATAACAGTTTTTTTATCGAAAGCGGAAGGGGATATCCCAGGACCATGACCATACAGCCAGATTTTTCGGCGCCGGGTGTCAATGTGATCGGAGTCCTTCCAAGGAACAGGTTTGGGATGAAGACGGGCGCCAGTATTTCAGGGGCAGTGGTCGCGGGTCTTGCGGCACTGCTGTTGGAGTGGGGTCAGGTCAAAGAAAATGACTTGATCATGAACACGCTGAGACTGAAAAATTATCTGATCCGCGGAGCCAGGAGAGATCCGGACCGAAATTATCCAAACAGGGAATGGGGATTTGGGGCCGTGGATGTTTATCAGGCTTTTTTAAGAATCCGTTAGAGACGGCACTACAAAAGAAACTCCATGTTTGCAGACTTATTTCCAGTTTTTTGCATCTTGTTTCGGGAATAATTAATTTATAGTAACAAGCAGAATACACAGGAGTAGTAGGATGTAGAGAGATAATATTTATGAAAAGCTGTGCCCTTATGTAGAGAGGGCAAAAGGCGGAGACGAACAGGCCTTCGAGTATCTCTATCACCATTGAACAGAGAGCTGGTCCTTCAATGTGAATCTGCAGTTGAGCGCAATCATCGCTGTGACAGTAATTGCGGCACTTTAACAGCAAGAGGAAATAAATCATTATATCATGCGGGAGCCATAGGAAATTCGGCAAGAAACTGCCGAACGGAAGGGGAGACAGGATTTATAAATATTCCCGGTAATCTCCGCGGCTAAATTCCAGGTGATAACCGATGCTTTCCATCCTGCGTCCGAGACAGCCTACGCATTCGGCGGCCTCATCTCCAGTGCAGATCTTGTTGTCGTAGAGAGCATAATCTTTCCTGACATCAATCGGGGAGAGATTCGGCATAACCACATTTGCACCGGCCAGGATTCCTTTTTCACGGCCGTTCGGATCAATTGTTCCAAGTGCCGTGGTGGAAGGCAGCAGGAGATGGTGATTCATCAGGCGCAGGATGCTGATCATATAAGTTGTGAGGTCCGCTGTGCCGGACGGCTCGTCCTTAAACGGTGTATCGTGATGAGGGATGAACGGCCCGATCCCTACCATTTTAGGATTCAGCTCTTTGATAAACAGAAGATCTTCAGCCAGATGGGCAGCCGTCTGTCCGGGGGCACCTACCATAAAGCCGGTACCGACATGAAAGCCGGCTTTTTTTAAGTCCCACAGGCACTGCTTGCGGCGGGCCAGTGACATCGCTTCGGGATGAAGTTTTTGATAGTGCTCCTCGGTGGCTGTCTCATGGCGCAGGAGATAACGGTTGGCTCCCGCCTCAAAGAGAGCCTGGTAGCTTTCCGGTGAGCGTTCCCCAAGGGACAGGGTGATAGCGCAGTCTGGATAGGATTTGCGCATGGCGGAGACAATAGAGACCATACGCTCATCATGAAAATAAGGGTCTTCACCTCCCTGAAGGACAAAACTTCGGTATCCAAGCTCATATCCGCTTTCACATGCGGAGAGAATCTGCTCCTCAGTCAAACGGTAACGGCTGACATTTGGGTTGGAACGGCGGATACCGCAGTATAAGCAGTCATTTTTGCAGTAGTTGGTAAATTCAATGAGCCCCCTTGGGAAAACTCCGGTGCCATATATTTTCTGAGCTTCTTTCCGGGCCAGGGATGCAAGATATTCGGCATCCTCTGCTGTCCTGTGTTCAATCAGGCGTATAAAATCTTCTTTTGACAAAATCTGTTCTTTATATAATCGGTTGATCAACTCAAAATGATTCATGAAGATCAGGTTCCTTTCTTAGCATATTCGTGAAAATATCATACCATAATAGAAATAGAATAGAAAGGATTTCTATGTGGGCCTGTTTGTGATAAAATTTTTATCAGAAACTACAGAAGATACAGAAAGGAAACTGTTATGAACGAAAATGTAACTGTTTTTAGCCATCCGTTAATCAAACATAAGATTTCCCAGTTAAGGGATGAAACGTGCAAGACCAAGGAATTCAGGGCACTGGTGGAAGAAATTTCTATGCTCATGGGTTATGAGGTGCTCAGGGATCTGGAGATGGAAGAAATCGAGATCAAGACACCGATGGAGACAACCACGGCACCGATTATTAAAGGAAAGAAGCTTGCTCTGGTCCCGATTCTCAGGGCAGGACTCGGCATGACCGGAGGGATTCTGTCCCTGGTGCCGTCTGCTAAAGTAGGACATGTGGGTATGTACAGAGACGAAGAGACTCTGGAACCCAAAGAATATTACTGCAAACTGCCGGAAGGGATCGACCAGCGCATGATCCTGATCGTAGATCCCATGCTGGCAACCGGAGGATCTGCGGATGCGGCGGTTCAGTTTGTGAAAAAAAAGGGCGGAAAGCAGATAAAGTTTGTCTCCATCATAGCAGCGCCTGAAGGAGTAAAACGCCTGTCGGAGGCACATCCTGACATTCAGATCTACTGTGGGGAGATAGACAGGGGATTAAATGAAAACGGATACATTCTGCCGGGACTCGGCGATGCCGGCGATCGTATTTTCGGAACGAAATAAAGAATGAATGAGGGAATTACATTGGGAAACAATGAGAGTAATATTTGAATCTTATATCTGAATGTGCTAAACTACAAAAGTTGACGTTTTTTAAAGGAAAGTGAGTAAAAGATGGTAAGAGAAGATATTAGAAATATTGCGATTATTGCCCATGTAGATCATGGAAAGACCACATTGGTGGATGAGTTATTAAAACAGAGCGGTATCTTCCGTGAAAATCAGGAAGTAGAAGAAAGAGTCATGGACTCTAACGATATTGAGAGGGAACGCGGTATCACGATTTTGTCAAAGAATACCGGCGTGCGCTATAACGATGTAAAGATCAATATTATTGATACTCCGGGACATGCTGACTTCGGCGGCGAAGTAGAGCGTGTGTTAAAGATGGTAAACGGAGTGGTTCTTGTAGTAGACGCCTTTGAAGGCCCTATGCCACAGACAAAGTTTGTATTAAAAAAAGCGCTGGAATTGGACTTGTCTGTGATCGTCTGTGTCAATAAAGTAGACCGTCCGGAAGCAAGGCCTGATGAAGTGGTGGATGAAGTACTGGAATTACTGATGGAACTGGACGCAGACGACAAGCAGCTGGACTGTCCGTTTGTCTTCGCGTCCGCAAAGGGCGGATATGCGGTTGCCGATCTTTCCGATGAGAAGAAAGATATGAAGCCGCTGTTCGACACTATCATTGAACACATTGAGGCGCCGGAGGGAGATCCGGAGAAACCGACTCAGGTATTGATCAGTACCATTGACTACAATGAATATGTGGGAAGGATCGGAGTCGGCAAAGTGGACAATGGTTCTATCAAGGTAAACCAGGAGTATATGGTTGTAAATGCCCATGAAGAAGAGAAACAGCAAAAGGTCCGCATCACCAAGTTATATGAATTCGAGGGTCTTAACAAAGTGGATGTGAAAGAGGCAGGCATCGGTTCTATTGTTGCCATTTCCGGAATTTCAGACATTCATATCGGGGATACGATCTGTGACATGGATGAGCCGGCTGCGATCCCGTTCCAGAAAATCTCAGAGCCTACGATTGCTATGCAGTTCATGGTCAATGACAGTCCTTTGGCCGGACAGGAAGGAAAGTTTGTCACCAGCAGGCATTTAAGGGACAGGCTGTTCCGTGAATTGAATACGGATGTCAGTTTAAGGGTAGAGGAAAGCGATACCACAGACAGTTATAAAGTATCCGGCCGTGGAGAGCTCCATTTATCCGTTCTGATCGAGAACATGCGCCGTGAGGGTTATGAGTTTGCAGTGAGTAAAGCGGAAGTCCTCTATAAGGAAGATGAGAAAGGCAAAAAGCTGGAACCGATGGAGATCGCCGTAGTTGACGTGCCGGAAGAGTTTGCCGGAGCCGTCATCGATAAATTAAGCCAGAGAAAGGGTGAACTTCAGGGTATGAGTTCTGCCAAAGGCGGTTATTCAAGGCTTGAATTCTCTATTCCGTCCAGAGGTTTGATCGGATACCGGGGAGAATTTTTGACAGATACCAAGGGAAACGGCATTTTAAATACAGTATTCGACGGTTATGGACCTTATAAGGGAGATATTCAATACCGCAAGCAGGGTTCCCTGATCGCGTATGAAACAGGGGAGACTGTGACCTACGGATTATTTGCGGCCCAGGAGAGAGGAACGCTGTTCGTGGGAGCCGGAGAGAAGGTTTACAGCGGCATGGTCATCGGGCAGAACGGAAAAGCCGAGGACGTTGAGGTGAACGTGTGCAGAACGAAAAAGCTCACCAATACCCGTGCATCGGGTTCCGACGATGCTTTAAAGCTTTCGCCGCCGAAAATTTTAAGCCTGGAGCAGGCCTTAGAGTTTATCGACACCGATGAACTCCTGGAGATCACTCCGGAAAATATCAGAATCCGAAAAAAAATTCTGGACCCTACGATGAGAAAAAGACAGGCGTATAAGAAACAATAATGTCAAAACCTTCCGAATATTTTGTCGAAGGATTTTTCTTCTAATTGTTGTCAGTTTAGAATACTCTGTATAGTACACGAATTGATACAAGAAGGGAGAAAAAGTATGACAGAAAAAGGAATCAATAATAATCAAGTGGAGGTAGCGGGCGAGATTATATCCACCTTTGAATACAGCCATGAGATTTTTGGCGAAGGTTTTTATATGGTCAAACTTTTAGTAAACAGGTTAAGCGAAGCGACTGATGAAATACCATTGATGATTTCCGAACGTTTAGTGGACGTTACAAAGGACTGCCGGGGCAAATATCTCAGGGCTTTCGGTCAGTTCCGGTCGTATAACAAACATGAAGAAAACCATAACCATTTGATTTTATCCGTCTTCGTAAGGGATTTGGAATTCCTAGATTCCATGGAAGACGTGAAGCCGAACCAGATCCAGCTGGACGGGTTTATATGTAAGCAGCCGGTTTACCGGATGACACCCCTCGGAAGAGAGATCTGTGACATCCTGCTGGCTGTGAACCGTTCTTACGGGAAATCCGATTATATCCCTTGTATCTGTTGGGGAAGGAATGCCAGATTTGCGGGGAGTTTAGAAATCGGCGCCAGGATTGAACTTGTGGGAAGGATTCAGAGCCGTGAGTACCAGAAGCGGATCAGTGAATTTGAAGTCGTAAAGAGGACTGCATATGAAGTTTCTGTGAACAAACTGGAAATGAAGGTCCCGGAAGAAGAGTAAAACTCCCTGTTTTACAGGACATGACAGGGAAATCAGCGCGATAGATAAAGTATGGATTTTTTGCCGGAATGGTGATATAATAAAGCGATATTACTAAAGGAAGATTCTTTGAGGTGAAAAGATGAAAGGACGAGTGGAAGTTTACTGCGGCCAGGGCAAAGGGAAGACATCGTCGGCCTTAGGCCACTGCATCAAAGCAGCAGGACAGGGGAAGCAAGTCATTATTGTTCAATTCCTGAAAGGAAAAGACACGGAGGAGATCAGCTTTATAAGACGCCTGGAACCAGAGATTCAGCTGTTCAGTTTTGAGAAGTATGAACAGCACTATATGGATCTGACACCTGAACAGAAGAAAGAGCAGGAGCATTTCATCGGCAACGGCCTCTGTTATACGAAGAAGGTCATTGACACCAGACAGTGCGATGTCTTAGTGCTTGATGAGGTACTCGGACTTTTAGATCTTGGACTTCTTTCTGAGGAGGAACTGGTAGCCCTGGTCTCCGGAAGGGACGAGGAACTGGAAGTCATTATGACAGGAAGAAGACTGCCTGATTCTTTGAAGGACTGGGTGGATGACATCTACTGCATTAACACAATTAAAGAATCATAAGATTACATAAGAGATTAGGAGGAATGTATATGGCTATATTTACCGGAGCCGGCGTTGCATTGATCACGCCGATGAAAGAAGACTTATCAGTAGACTATGACCAGCTTGAGAGGGTCATTGACGATCAGATTAATCACGGCACCGACAGCATCATCATCTGCGGGACCACAGGGGAAGCTTCTACGATGTCTCACAAGGAGCAGATCGAGGTCGTTGCCGCATGTGTTTCCTGTGTCAACAAACGGGTTCCGGTCATTGCCGGGGCAGGTGCTAATTGCACAGACGAAGCCCTTTATCTCGCCAGGGAGTCGGAGAGAGTCGGAAGCGACGGGCTTTTAGTTGTAACTCCATACTATAACAAAGCCACACAGGCAGGATTGGTCGAGTATTACACGAGCATAGGTAATTCTGTAAACATTCCTATCATTATGTATAATATCCCGGGAAGGACCGGAGTGAACATTCAGCCTGAGACGACGGCAAAGATCTTCAAATCAGTGGAGAACATTGTAGGTATGAAGGAAGCCAGCGGCAATCTTTCACAGGTTGCGGATGCCCTCTATCTGACAGACGGAGAACTTGACATGTATTCCGGAAATGACGACCAGATCCTTCCGGTCTTATCTCTCGGAGGTAAGGGTGTGATCTCTGTTTTGTCCAACATCGCACCGCAGGAGACCCATGATATGGTCATGAAGTTCTTAAACGGAGACGTAAAGGGCAGCCAGGAACTTCAGATGAAGTATATGGACGTGATCCATAAACTGTTCTGTGAAGTAAACCCAATCCCTGTAAAAAGAGCTATGGCAGAGCTGGGATTCGGAGCCAACGCAGTGAGAAGGCCTCTCACAGAGATGGAAGAAGATCACGCACAGGAACTCATCGAATCTATGAAAAATGTAGGAATTCTTTAAGGAGCGGCACAAATGATAAAAGTAATGATGCACGGCTGCAACGGTGCTATGGGACAGGTGATCAGCGGGATCATCGAAGAATCCGAAAGTGCGGTCATGGCGGCGGGAATAGACTTTAAAGACGACGGACACAATCCGTATCCGGTATTTAAAAATCTGGAAGACTGCAATGTGGATGTCGATGTAATCATTGATTTTTCCTCATCCAAAGCCACGGACCGGCTGTTAAGCTATGTGGCTGAAAAGCAGATACCGCTTGTCTTATGTACGACGGGTCTGAGTGAAGAACAGTTAAAAAAAGTCGAGGAGACAAGCAAAAAGACCGCAATTTTAAGGTCTGCCAACATGTCTCTTGGGGTTAATGTTTTATTAAAGCTTGTGAATACGGCAGCAAAGGTGCTGGCAGATGCGGATTTTGATATTGATATCGTAGAGAAGCACCATAAACTGAAAGTAGACGCACCGTCAGGAACTGCCCTTGCGCTGGCAGACGCAGTCAATGAAGCGCTTCACAACGAGTATGAGTATGTTTATGACCGAAGCCAGAGAAGGATCAGGCGTCCGAAAAAAGAGATCGGCATTTCGGCGGTCCGCGGAGGGACCATAGTCGGACAGCACGATGTGATCTTTGCCGGACAGGATGAAGTCATTGAATTTCATCACACGGCCTACTCCAAAGCAATCTTTGGAAAAGGGGCAGTCAGCGCGGCTATCTACCTGGCGGGCAAACCGGCCGGCATGTATGATATGAGCGACGTGATCGGTTAAATATTGTTTGAAACCAAAGGCGGTACGGCTGATGATGCGTACTGCCTTTTTGTGAACATACGAAAGAAAGAGTGGGATTTATGTTATCAAAAAAAGTATTAGAGTTATCGAAGCAGCACTCCGTGATCCGGGATATTTTTGAATTCGGCATGGAGAGGGCAAAAGAAGTAGGAGCTGAAAACGTATTCGATTTCAGCATAGGAAACCCATCGGTTCCTGCCCCGAAGGAAGTGGATGAGACGGCCATGAAGTACATAGAGAGCGGCGATCCGGTGGCAGTCCATGGATATACAAGCAATGCGGGCATATTTGAGGTAAGGGATGCAGTGGCAAAGTCACTGAACAAAAGGTTTGACACGGCTTACAGCGCGGATAATATTTTCATGACGATTGGCGCTGCGGCGGCTGTGGGCATTTGTTTTAAAAGTCTGGTGGACGGGCCGGAGGATGAGATCATCACCTTTGCGCCTTATTTCCCCGAATACCAGGTATATGCCGAGGGAGCCGGATGTAAGCTTACCGTGATTCCGGCTGAGACTGAGACATTCCAGATTGATTTTGAAAGGCTTAAGTCTGCCATCAATGTGCACACCAAGGCTGTGCTGATCAATTCTCCGAACAATCCTTCCGGAGCCGTTTATTCCAGGGAGACGATTCAGAGGCTTGCGGAGCTTCTCACAGAGAAGCAGAAAGAGACAGGCCACAGCATTTATATCATATCCGACGAACCATACAGGGAGATCGTCTATGACGGAATAGAACTTCCCCACGTTCCGAAATATTATGACAACACATTAGTCTGTTATTCTTTCAGCAAATCCCTTTCTATTCCCGGAGAGAGGATCGGCTATATCATCGCACCGTGTGAGGCGGAAGATTATGCGGATCTTCTGCCCGTGTTTATCGCTTCAGGAAGGCTGCTTTCTTATGTGAGTGTGCCCGCTTTATATCAGAAGGTAGTCGGCGACTGTGCTGATCTCACGGCAGACCTGTCCGTATATCAGGCAAACAAAGACTTATTTTATAATGCCTTGACGGATATGGGCTACGAGTGTGTGGAGCCGGGAGGGGCATTTTACCTGTTCCCCAAGGCTTTGGAACCGGACGCCAACGCATTTTGTGAGCGGGCAAAGAAGTATGACCTGCTGATGGTTCCGGGGGACAGCTTTGGATGTCCGGGTTATGTACGGATTTCCTACTGTGTACCTACGGAAAGGATTGAGAAGGCGCTGCCCCTGTTTCAGAAACTGATCGATGAATACAAGGAGAATTAAAATGAAATCTTGGAGAGATAATATAAGAAATGTAGTCCCGTATACCCCGGGAGAACAGCCGAAAGAGGACGGTGTGATCAAGCTGAATACCAATGAGAATCCATATCCTCCTTCTCCGAAAGTTTTAGAAGCGATGAACCATATTAAACATCTGAGAAAATATCCGGACCCGGCAGCGGCGGATCTCACAGAAGCGATCAGTTCCTACTACGGTCTGAATCGGGACGAAGTCTTCGTCGGAGTCGGCTCAGATGACGTTTTAGCCATCGCTTTTCTGACATTTTTTAATTCCGGAAAGCCGGTGTTTTTCCCGGACATTACCTATTCTTTTTATGATGTCTGGGCCGGCCTGTTTCAGATCCCGTATGAGACCAAAGCATTGGATGAAGAGTTCGGCATACATGCCGGAGATTATTACGGAGAAAACGGGGGAGTGATCTTTCCGAATCCCAATGCGCCGACAGGGGCTCTTTTAGAATTGGAGACAGTCAGGGATATTTTAGATCATAACAGAGATGTTCTTGTGATCGTGGACGAGGCTTACATCGACTTTGGGGGTGAGAGCGCGAGAAGCCTTATCCCTGAATATGATAATCTGCTGGTCGTACAGACATACTCTAAATCCCGCTCTCTTGCTGGGCTCAGGATAGGATATGCCATGGGAAATAAAGAGCTGATCAAGGCTATGAACGATGTGAAGTATTCCTTTAATTCTTACACGATGAACGAGCCGGCCATTGTTATGGGGAAGGCGGCGATCGAGGATGAAAAATATTTCCAAAAGACAAGAGAAAAGATTATAAATACCAGAGAATGGTTTCAGGAGGAACTTAGAAATCTGGGATTTGCATTTGCGGATTCCAAGGCAAATTTTGTCTTTGCATCACACGAATCTATTCCGGCCAAAGAATTATTCGAAGCAGCAAAGAGAGAAAAAATATATGTCCGGTATTTTGACAAGCCCAGAATTGACAATTATTTAAGAATTACGATCGGCACAGATGATGAGATGCAGACTCTGGTGAAGTTTTTGAAAAAACAAATAAGGCCATAGGATAAAGCAGGCAGGTCACGGAAAATTTCCCGGTACTGCTTGCTTTTTTAAAAACTTTGAGTTAAGATAATAATGTAATTATTTCTAAAATATGGAATATACGGGGAGGGGTATGACGTAGACTTCCGTTTCAGCAAGGAAGGAGACGGTTATGTTGACCAGACCAGAGTTTTTAACTTATGTAGAAGAACACATACTGGAGTATGTGAAGGACCCGGAGGAAAAGCAGGCCTCCATCCGGCAGGTGACAAAGAACAATAACATCAGTTTAAACGGCCTCTGTATCGGAAAAGGAGAAGAAGTCTGCCAGCCTATCATTTATTTAGATTCCTATTATGAGGACTACCGGGAGGGAGCAGACCTGGGAGAGATCCTATGCAGGATAGGTGCGGTCTATGAGGACAGCAGGGCAGACAGTCCGATCGATGCTTCCCTTTACAGGGATTACAGCCACATGAGGGATCTGCTGTTTTTCCGTCTTGTAAATTATGAGAAGAACAAAGAACAGTTAAAGGACTGTCCCTGTGAGAGAATCGAGGATCTGGCCGTGACTTACCGGTGGTTTGCCCACCATGACAAGAATGGGATGGCCAGTGCTCTGATCCGCAATCAGGATCTTGACTTATGGGGCATCACAAAGGATCAGCTCATGAAAGATGCAAAAGCAAATACAAAGAGAGTTTTTCCGCCCCTGCTCCGGCCTATGGAGGAGTTATTTCCTCAGATGGATGCGGCAGGAGAGCTGTTTGTCCTGACCAATGAAGAGGGACTCAATGGTGCGGGAACTGTCCTCTATGAAGGAATTCTCGACAGTTTTTCCGATCAGATTAAAGGTGGATTTTATATTCTTCCCAGCAGTATCCATGAGGTTCTGCTTGTGCCTGAAAAGGAAGGAAGTGATCCTGCGGCCCTCTCGGAACTGGTGAAAGAAGTAAACCGTACCGTGGTGGATGACGGTGAGATATTGTCTGACCGGATTTACTATTATGAAAAAGGGCAGAATGTATTTATGTCGAAAGTGTGAATTTTACATCCGGAGGGACTGTGACCTTGTCATCCGGAGAACGTTACTTTATAATGTAAATAATTAAAAAGCTGGGGTGATGAAAGATGAGACGTTGGGAAATATATCTGGAAATATTCATGGAACTTATAGTGATCGCGGGAGGGGCCTTTCTTCTGATCTTTGTCCTGCCTAAGTGCATCGGATTCTTATGGCCCTTTGTGGCTGCTTGGATTGTGGCGATGCTGGCCCATCCGGTGATTGCGTTTTTGGAAGACAAGATCAGTCTTCCGAAGAGATTCGGCTCGGCACTGATCATTATTGCGGTGATTGCAGGCCTGATCGCACTGATCTCATTTATTGTCAGCCAGCTGGCCGCCCAGATCGTGGGCTTTGCGGCCAATCTTCCGGATCTGAGGGAGACGGTCCAGACACAGCTGATGAATCTGAAAGAACAGGCAGTGCACCTTCTGGATTCTCTGCCATATGGAATGGGAGTAAAGTTTGATACGATGCTCGGTTCCACGGACAAGGTGCTGGACAAGGCAGTGAGTGCCATCGGGAATTACGGCATGGAACATTCCGGCAATGTGGCCAAAGGCATGACCAGCGGATTTATCGGAACGGTGGTTATGTTCTTTGCCTCATATTTGTTTATCGTGGATAAGGATAAGATTGTGCAGGGATATGAAAAGCACGTTCCAAAGATGGTCCGTCATAAGATCGGTATCTTTTACCACAATACACTGGGAGTTTTGGCAAGCTACTGCTGGGCACAGGTAAAGATCATGGTCATCATAGTTGCGATTCTCTGGATCGGCTTTATCCTTGCGGGGATCAGCTATGCATTTTTCCTGGCCGTTGTGATCGCGATTCTTGATGTGCTGCCGATTCTTGGGACCGGGACGGCGATCATCCCTTGGGCACTCTACAAGATCCTCACAGGAGATATTAAGACCGCCATTATACTGCTGATCATCTATGTGATCTGTCTTGTGACCAAACAGGTGCTTCAGCCTAAGATGATGGGAGACAGTATGGGGATTTCACCCCTTGCCACTTTGTTTTTGATTTATATCGGCTTAAAGCTCTCGGGCATTGGAGGCATGCTTCTTGCTTTAATTCTGGGTATCTTTGTGTATAATCTATATAAGCTGGGGATCTTTGACCGGAAGATTGCATTCTTCCAGCGAAGGATCGAGATGCTGACGATAAACAGTGAGAAGGAAGAAGAACAGATAAAAGAAGAACTTGACAGAAGAGAAAGAGAGGGAAAAGAATCATGAGTTACGCAGATACTCTGTTCATCAACATGTGCAGAGATATTTTAGAAAATGGAACCAGCACAGAGGGAGAAAAGGTCAGGCCCAAATGGCCGGACGGCACACCGGCTTATACGATCAAGCAGTTTGGCGTTGTGAACCGTTATGACCTGTCAAAGGAGTTTCCGGCGCTGACACTGAGGAAGACATTTGTCAAGTCTGCTGTAGACGAACTGCTCTGGATCTGGCAGAGGAAGTCAAACAATATCCATGATTTAAAGAGTCATGTGTGGGATGAATGGGCAGACGAAGACGGATCCATCGGTAAGGCATACGGCTATCAGATGAGGGTAAAGCATCAGTATGCGGAAGGCATGATGGATCAGGTAGACAGGGTGATCTACGACTTAAAGAACAATCCATACAGCCGCAGGATCATGACGAATATTTACGTTCATCAGGACCTGCATGAGATGAACCTTTATCCGTGTGCTTACAGCATGACATTTAACGTGACCAAGAAACCGGGCCATGAAAAGCTTGTTCTGAACGGCATCCTAAATCAAAGATCTCAGGACATTCTGGCGGCGAATAACTGGAACGTAGTCCAGTACTCGGTTCTGCTCTATATGCTGGCACAGGTATGCGGCATGGAGCCGGGAGAGTTTGTCCATGTGATCGCTGACGCACATATCTACGACCGGCACATTCCGATCATAGAGGAACTGATTAAGCGCCCGGTTTATGATGCACCGAAGTTTTCCATGAATCCCGATGTGAAAGACTTTTATGAGTTTACTCTGGATGACTTTAAGATAGAAGATTACAAAGCAGGGGAGCAGATTAAGGATATCCCCATTGCCATATAGGAGAGAAATATGAATTTGATTGTGAATGCGGACAAAAACTGGGGGATCGGCAGGGAAAACCAGCTTTTGGTTCATATCCCAAATGACATGAAGATGTTCCGGCAGACGACGACAGGAAAAGTCGTAGTGATGGGAAGAAAGACATTGGAGAGTTTTCCAAACGGCATGCCTCTTCCAAAAAGGACGAACATCGTCCTGACGACAGATCAGGACTACGACGGCCGGGGAGCCATTGTGGTCCACAGCGAGGACGAACTGTTTGAAGAACTTAAACAATATGCGGATGAAGACATCTTTATCATCGGGGGCGAGAGTATATACCGGATGATGCTTCCTTACTGTGATACGGCCTATGTTACCAGACTCGACTATGCCTATGATGCAGACACATATTTTCCGGATCTTGACGCACGAAAAGAGTGGGAGATTGTAAAAGAAAGTGAAGAACAGACTTATTTTGACCTTGAATATGTATTTTTGAAGTATCAGAGACGGAATGACGATTGACAGAAGATTCAAAAAGTTTCATAATAAAACTTAATGAAAAACTACATATAACAGGAAGGAAGAGATAACATGTTAGATATCAAAGTTGAAAAGACACAGTGTCCGAAAGAAAAACCGGGAAAAGATGATCCGCTTCTGTTTGGGACCATTTTTACAGATCACATGTTTGTGATGGACTATGATGAGGAAAAGGGATGGTATGATCCGCGCATCGTTCCCTATGCTGATCTCACATTGTCTCCGGCTGCAACGATCTTTCATTACGGACAGGGTGTTTTTGAAGGGCTGAAGGCATATAATTCAGAAAACGGAAACGTGAATTTATTCCGCCCGGACATGAACGCAAAGAGATCTAACCGTTCATCTGACAGGCTGTGTATTCCGGAAATCCCGGAAGAAGACTACATCCAGGCGATTGAGCAGTTAGTTGCGCTGGACAAGGACTGGATTCCGAGTGAACCGGACCATTCTTTATACATCCGTCCGTTTATTATCGGTACAGATCCGTTTTTGGGCCTGAAGACTTCCAGATACTATCAGTTCATTATCATTCTGTCACCGGTAGGACCTTACTATCCGGAAGGACTGGACCCTGTCAGCATCTGGATCGAAGATGACTACGTAAGAGCTGTACGCGGAGGAATCGGAGAAGCCAAGACCGGGGGCAATTATGCGGCCAGCATTTTATCCCAGGTGAAAGCACATGATGAAGGATATTCCCAGGTACTCTGGCTGGACGGAGTGGAAAGAAAGTATATAGAAGAAGTAGGAGCTATGAACATCTTCTTCAAGATCGGCGGCAAGGTAGTGACTCCGAAACTAAACGGAAGTATTCTGCCGGGTATTACCAGAGATTCAGTAATACAACTCTGCAAAGAGTGGGGATATGAGGTAGAAGAAAAGCGGATTTCCATAGATGAGATCTATGAAGCCCACAAAGCAGGAATTTTGGAAGAAGTTTGGGGAACCGGAACCGCGGCCGTCATCTCACCGGTTGGCAAACTGCGCTGGGGAGATGAGATCATGCAGGTAAAAGACGGAGGAATCGGCGAATTAAGCCACAAACTCTATGACACTGTGAGCGGAATCCAGCTGGGCAAAATCGAAGATACCCATGGATGGATTGTGGAAATCAAATAAATGTTACGTCTGGAAGAGGAGCCTCTCTTCCAGTCTTTTTTTAATTGAAATATTGTATTCTTGAAATGACTTTGGTATAATATTAAAACGTGACTAAAAGTCATAAACTCAAATTCATATATTATGAGGAAATGAAAGGAGATTGGACAATGGAAATGTACATTGCGATTGCAGCCGGAATCTTATCTCTGGTTGTTGCATTTGCACTGATGACGAAAGTAAAAGGTGCGGATGAAGGAAATGACCAGATGAAAGAAATCGCCGGAGCGATCAACGAAGGAGCCCATGCATTTCTAAGGGCAGAATACAAGCTGCTTGTAGTATTTTGTATTGTAGTATTTGTATTGATCGGCCTTGGAATTCAGAGCTGGGTATCAGCAGTATGCTTTTTAGTGGGAGCATGTTTTTCTGCTCTTGCAGGATTTATCGGGATGCATACAGCAACAAAAGCAAACGTAAGGACTGCAGAGGCAGCAAGATCAGGCGGGATGAGCAAAGCTTTATCCATCGCATTTTCCGGCGGTGCCGTTATGGGACTTACTGTGGTAGGTCTTGGACTGTTCGGTGTTACTATGGTTTACAAGGTGACTGGAGATGTCAGCGTACTGACAGGATTCAGTTTGGGAGCATCCTCTGTGGCATTGTTCGGCCGTGTAGGCGGCGGTATTTATACAAAAGCCGCTGACGTCGGAGCTGACCTTGTAGGTAAAGTAGAAGCAGGTATCCCGGAAGATGATCCGAGAAACCCGGCAGTTATCGCTGACAACGTAGGTGACAACGTAGGTGACGTAGCAGGAATGGGTGCCGACTTATATGAATCTTATGTCGGATCTATCGTATCTGCCATTACCATCGGTGTTGTAGCGTTCAGCGTAAAAGGTGCCGTTTATCCGCTGGTACTCGCAGCGATTGGTATTGCAGCATCAATCCTCGGTGTTATTTTTGTAGTAAATACGAAGAGTCAGAATCCGCACAGGGCACTGGACGGAGGTACATACTTCTCAAGTGTCATCGTTTTGATTGCGGCATTCTTCTTAAGCCGTCAGTTCTTCGGAAACCTGGATACTTTCTGGGCAATCCTTGGCGGTGTCCTGGTTGGTAATATTATCGGTAAATTAACTGAGTTCTACACATCCAGTGACTACGGCGCAGTTAAGAAGATCGCTGATCAGTCTGAGACAGGATCTGCGACAACGATTATTTCAGGACTTGCAGTGGGAATGGAATCCACAGCATTCCCGATCATCTTCATCAGTATCGCGGTTATCGTTGCATATCAGTTTGCAGGTTTATATGGAATCGCTCTCGCGGCGGTAGGTATGCTTTCCACAACAGGTATTACCGTAGCAGTCGATGCTTACGGACCGATTGCGGATAATGCCGGCGGTATCGCAGAGATGGCTGAGTTAGACGAATCTGTGCGTAAGATTACAGATAAACTTGATGCAGTAGGTAATACAACAGCGGCTATGGGTAAAGGATTCGCCATCGGTTCAGCAGCATTAACCGCATTGGCTCTGTTCTCTGCTTATTCACAGGCTGTTGACCTGACAACAATCAACTGTCTGGATCCGAAAGTTATCGTAGGTGTGCTGATCGGAGGAATGCTTCCGTTCTTGTTCTCAGCGTTCACCATGCAGTCTGTTGGTAAGACAGCAAACGAAATGATCGTGGAAGTACGCCGTCAGTTCAAAGAGATTCCGGGAATCCTCGAAGGAAAAGGAAAACCGGACTATAAGAACTGTGTTGAGATTTCTACATCAGCAGCATTAAAAGAAATGCTTCTTCCGGGTGTTATGGCAATCATTGCCCCGTTGATCATCGGTGTTCTCTTAGGAGTGGAAGCTCTCGGAGGATTATTAGTAGGATCTTTGGCATCTGGAGTTATGATGGCGATCTTCATGGCAAATGCCGGAGGAGCCTGGGATAATGCGAAGAAGTATATTGAAGAAGGACATCACGGAGGAAAAGGCAGCGATGCCCATAAAGCAGCCGTTGTCGGTGACACTGTAGGTGATCCTTTCAAAGATACATCAGGACCGTCAATCAACATTTTGATCAAGTTAATGACGATCGTAGCTTTAGTATTCGCACCGTTATTCTTAAGTATCGGCGGAATTTTATAAGAAATGAATTAAAATCCATGGAATCGAAAGGTTCCATGGATTTTTTTGTCCTAATACAGGTTTCGTTGGAATTCAGTTTTCTGCGGCCGCTGCACTGCAGGTATGAGAATCAGATGTTTTTTTCATCATGAGAACAGCGATGAAGGTCACTGTACATTCTGCTGCGATAATTCCGGTCCAGAGGGCCTGCCTGCCAAAGACTGCAGGCATGAGAAAGATAAATGCGACATTTATGATGAAACTTCTCAGTGAGGCTATCGTCAGGGCTTTGAATGTCCTTTTGGACGCCAGATGGTAAGTAGTAAAGATCATATTGACTGCCGCAAACAAAAAGGAGACTCCGTAGACAGATAAACTCTCACCGGCAAGCTTTACCAGCGCCGGTTCCCGGTTAAAGATGTGAATGACCGGTTCTCCAAACAAGAGCAGTACGGCATACAGGAGGAAAGCAAGAAGAAAGTTTACGGCGATACCTTTTTTGAGGAAGCAGCGTTCCAGTTCTTTCTTTCCCTCTCCGGCGGAACGGCTGATCAACGGCTGTATCCCGTCAGAAACGCCGATAAATACGGAGAAGACCAGTGTTAAAAGATAACATACTACGGAAAAAGCAGATACCCCGATGTTTCCAAGATAACGTATGACGATCAGATTATAGCAGAAGATGGTGACCGGCTGGCTCATCTGAGTGATCAGTTCCGGTATCCCCCGTCTCAGGATCTCTGAAGTGTAATATTGTTCTATAGGAAGAAGCTTTAGCTTCAGCCTTCCTTTCCCATGAATAAAATGAGGAAGCATAATCATACAGGAAATTACCTGCCCGAGACCGGAAGCGACGGCCGCTCCGTGGATTCCCATATGAAAGACAAAGATAAACAGCCAGTCGAGAAAGACATTGCTCAAAGCTCCGGCCGCCATACCGGCCAGTCCCAGTTTCGGGTTTCCGTCATTCCGCACAAACGCTGCTAGTACCATAGCCATGCAGAAGAAGATTCCGAATAAAATATAGTACCGGAGATAATCGGATGTAAGAGATAGAAGATCTCCGCGTGCCCCTAAGAGCCTGGCAATCTGGTCTGAAAACAAAAAGCTGAACACTGTCATAAAAGCTGAAAATATCAACACCAGATAAATGCTGTTCATAAATGAGCGCAGAGCTTTTTGTTCATTTCCCTGACCAATGAAGATGGATGTAATGGTTGATCCTCCCATAGCGATCATCATGGCAACTGCAGTCAAAATACATATAAAGGGAACTGCTAAATTAATGGCGCCAAGACCGTTTGAACCGACCCCGCGGCCTACAAAGATACCATCAACCACAAAATACAATCCGGTTACCATAGATGCACAGACTGACGGTATCACAAACTGATAAAATTTATGTTTGTTCATTATAAAATAACCTCCAAATTTTTGTTATAATAAAAGTATAAAGTATCCCATCATGGGAGAGTCAAGGAGGAATTAAATGAAAGAATATTTGACAATCGGGGAAGTCTCCAAGATGAAAGGAGTCGGCATTAAATCTCTGAGATATTATGACCGCCTCGGTATACTAAAGCCTGCATATATAAATCCCGATACCGGTTACCGATATTATTCAATTGAGCAGATGCTCATGCTTGATATGATCCTGCTGTGCCTTGGGCTGGACATTCCATTGAAACAGATGCAGGAGTATATGGATGAAGAGGGTCATTTAGATATGAAAGGACTGCTGAAAGACGGAAGGAAAAAAGCAGAGGAAAAAGCCAAAAGGATACAGGACACACTGTTCCAGATAGACGGGCTGGAACGGCGGATCAGGGGAGCCGAGGAAATACGGAATAAGGGCAGTGACAGTTACAGCAAATATATTGGGGAGAGAATGGTCATAGCGCTGCCTTGGAATCACCCGTCCACGGATGATAAAGCGTATATGAGTGAAGTGACAAAATTATATTCGCTGTCCCAAAAGTTGGAGCTGACGGTTTTTTATCAGCAGGGTATCATACATCATAGAAAAGGGGGAGAAGCCAAATCTTATATCTTCCTGGAGATACAGCAGACAGATGTAAAAGATCCCGGGATTTTCAGTCTGCCGGAGGGAACTTATGAGTGCAGCGTATCTGAGGACACCAGAATCGATGAAAAGGCAGAGACAAAAAACCAGCCAGAAGATCTATTAATAGTAGAAACAGACTTTTATTTCGGAAAACAGCCAAAAGACAGATACTTCTTAGAACTGCAGATATACAAAGGAAAAGACGGTGGGAAATAAAAATCCACCGCCTTTATGAATGGATGTTATTTTTGCCGGATAAGTGTCCTTTGAACAAAAGGAGCCAGCCAGCGATTGTTTTTTATCACTATTGGAGGAACGCATTTTAAAGCGTGACGGAAATAGTGAGAAAAAACTCAAGGGTTAAGTTCCGCAATCCGGCTTACAGCCACATAAATCTCGCTGATTTTATACCAGGTCGGATAATCTACGACTCCGGTCTGCCCAAGGCCGAATACATTTTGGAATACTCTTACCGCATCGGCCGTCTGCTGTCCGTATGTGCCGTCCACCGGTATCGTAGGGATAGAAGGATAGTCCTTCGCAATCCGGTTTAATTGTTCCTGCATCTGACGGACTTTATCACCGGTGGAGCCTATGGTCAGATCATAACCCGGCCAGGAGGAAGGAATGCCTGAAATCTGCTCCGCGGTATTGATATACATACTTTCTCCATAGTAATATCTGAGGATTTCGATAGGAGTATATCCCTGATCTCCCAGATATTTAGATCCCCACTGTGTCATCCACTCCGGACAGCTTACCCGTTTGCCGTCACAGTATTGTGTCAGGATCGGCTGGCGTACGTTCGGCCGGGACAGATAGCTGGCAAAGATTTCATCTACAATCGTATTGATGGAATCATATGTTGTCTTTCCATTGATCCACTTATGATCATATGCAGTGGAGGAAGTAATCGTAAAGTCGTGTCCTTTGTTTCTGTACCACTCAGTGTAAACTCTGTTGAGAGTAAAGGACATGATTGCCAAAATGTTGGCTTCCAGGGTCGAACGAGGCCATGTTGAGTAAACTTCACAGGCAGCCACATTCTTAATGTAGTCTTTATAGCGCACATAATAGTTTTGGGCAGTCTGGTCAGTAATAGCTCCGTCGTGGACAATGACGAATTCGGGAATCACTACCCGGCTAAGTACGATCTCACCGGATTCATTGACTGGCTTGATCTCATCTTCTGCAATTTTAGGAGGATAATCCCCCCAGAGAGTATGAGGGCCTATAACTATATTATCGAGTGTTGTAGATGCAGTTTCCAGGGGAACCATGGAAACATTTTGGAGACCATTTGTATCTGCCAGAATCTGAGCTCCCGAGATCGTTACCGGCTCATAGTCGGGCGCCGTCACATGCAGATTATATTCTGAGTATGGCTGATTTTCACTCGGGGAAAGGCTGTATTCCACCGGCGGAGCATCAAGTGCTACCTCTTCGGTCTGTCCGTTCTGATCAGTGGTTACTTCCTCGAGAACCTGATCGGATTCTCCGGTATAGGAGATAGATATAGTAGCATTCCGCACCGGAACATATCCAATGGTAGAGTTTACTTGAATTTTTAAGTTTCCTTTGTCTGCCATTTAAAAAATCCTTTTTCTTTTACTATATGCCGGTGTGATAAAAATATAACCAGAGTCACTTCTGATGTGTGTTTCCTAGATTTAAGAAATATGATAACATTAGAAAAGAATAGGAAGCAAAAAGAGAAAGAGGTAATCATGGATAATCAGGAAGAAAAACAAAAGCACAAGAGACGTATCCGGTACAGCGGGACCCATCCCAGAAATTATAAAGAAAAGTATAAGGAACTTCATCCGGACCAATATCCGGATACGGTTGCAAAAGTCATTCAAAAAGGCAGTACGCCTGCCGGCATGCATATTTCTATCTGCGTAAAAGAAATCCTTGAGTTCCTTCAGATTAAACCGGGACAGACCGGTCTGGATGCGACTCTGGGATATGGAGGTCATACGCAGGAGATGTTGAAATGTCTTGACTCAAAAGGACATTTGTATGCTCTGGATGTGGATGCCATAGAACTTGAGAAAACAAGAAAACGTCTTGAAAAGCTCGGATATGGGCCGGAAATTTTAACGATCCGGCAGATGAATTTTGCGGATATCGACAAAATAGCGGAAGAAGCAGGACCGTTTGACTTTGTTCTGGCAGATTTAGGGGTCTCATCCATGCAGATTGACAATCCGGACAGAGGGTTTTCTTATAAGACAGAGGGGCCGCTGGATCTGCGCCTAAACCCCGAAAAAGGAGTCTCTGCCGCGGAAAGGCTCAGAACCATCACAAGACAGGAGTTACAGGGGATGCTGATGGAAAATTCTGATGAGCCTCATGCTGACGTGATCGCCCGTGCCGTTGTCTCTAAGATAAAAAAGGGAACAGCCATCGATACGACTACAAAACTCCGGGAAGTGATCGAAGAGGCTCTGGAATTTCTGCCGGAGCATGAGAAGAAGGAAGCTGTGAAGAAAACGTGCCAGAGAACATTCCAGGCTTTGCGCATTGACGTAAACAGTGAGTTTGAAGTCCTGTATGAATTTTTAGAAAAACTGCCCAATGTACTGGCAAAAGGCGGCCGGGCAGCCATCTTGACCTTTCACTCCGGGGAAGACAGGCTGGTTAAAAAATCGTTTAAGCGTCTGCTGCGGGAGGGTGTCTATCAGGAGATATCAACCGATGTGATCCGTCCGTCGGCAGAAGAATGCAGGATGAACAGCCGGGCACGGTCGACAAAGATGAGATGGGCTATAAAAGAATGAGTTATTCACCACTATTTCCGTCGCGCTTTTGAAATGCGCTCCTCCAATAGCGGTAAATAACTTTCGAAAAGTGGCACCTTTTTTGACAGAGGCCCTTCTCCAACAGACATTACGTCCATTTTCCACATGATTGGAGTGATGCATTCTAAGAGCCGAACGGAAATCATGTGGAAAATGTCATAGTTTAATCAGTCAGGAGGTTGATGAGATGATTTATGAAGAAAAAGAACTGGAAATGGAAGGTGTGCTTCAGACAGCCAGACAGATGTGTACGGCTGCCAGAACCGCACCGAAAGCAAGAGGACTGGATTTTATCCACACTGCGGTAGTGACAGGGAAGGATCTGAAGAATCTTGCCGATGAGACAGAGCGTCTTGGAAAAGAACAAGGTCAGGATTTCTATGTGAGAGATGCAGATAATCTCCGCAAAAGCCAGGCGGTGGTTTTGATTGGGGTGACTTATCAGCAAAGAGGGCTGAATGAGTGCTGTGGTTGGTGTAATCAGACAAACTGCCAGGGCTGCAGGGAGAACCAAAGCGTCTGTGTATTTGATCCGGTGGATCTGGGAATCGCACTGGGATCGGCAGTTAGTGTGGCATCCTTAAACCATGTGGACAACCGGATCATGTTTTCTGTTGGAAAAGGAGCACTATCCTTGGGGATGCTGGGACCGGAAGTGAAGATAATCCTTGGAATTCCATTGGCTGCGGCGGGAAAAGCGCCATATTTTGACCGAAAATAACGATGTTTTCCCAACCGGCTAAATTTAAAAAGTGGTCCAAAACGTTGATTTTACAGGGGTTGCAGAGGATTTTTAGGATTAGTTTTGAAAATGGACGGCCGGTTGGGAAAAAAGCTGGAAAACGTTGAATATATCTAGGTTTAGAGATATAATGGAAATTGAAGAATGGCTTAAATACGTTGGATAAATAAAAACAAGAGTTGTATTGAAATACTGCTTTTCCATTCCATTCTGTCATGATACGCCCTGATAAATAAAAACAAGAGTTGTATTGAAATTACACTAGTCTGCAGTGATAACTATCCAGCGATCACGATAAACAAAAACAAGAGTTGTATTGAAATGGGTTTTTAGAAGATCTTGCAAAAGATCTTGTAAAGATAAACAAAAACAAGAGTTGTATTGAAATTTATTATCAAACGCCCCCAGCCAGTACATTCTCCCTGATAAACAAAAACAAGAGTTGTATTGAAATCACATGAATTTCGGTCGTGCACATAAATTGCGGCACCGATACACAAAAACAAGAGTTGTATTGAAATTGATGAATTACTACACCTCCAATAATACTTGATTCCGATAAACAAAAACAAGAGTTGTATTGAAATACACTTACCTCCTCTTTTGTCAAAGGACGTCCACAGATAAATAAAAATAAAATGAATAATAGATTGCTTATCTTAATTTGAATTGTTTGAAAGTACTATGAAATGTTGTATTATTTTGAAAAATATAGTAAAATAGAACAATAGAGTGGTTTGTGTATAAAAGCTACTAATGAATCATTCCCTCCAGGGCAATCGTTACGATAGGTACTATCAGCATGTATACGATACGAGGGTGCATACAAAAGAAAGGGGTGGGGCAGTGGATTTGAAAGTTTTTGAAATTCGGCTAAAAGTATATCTGTTAGAAGATATACCGGTAGAAGCAGTTCAAAAGAAGACAGCCGCACTAATTGACATTTGTCTGAGCAGAGACGAAGCACTTCTGAAATTTCATGAGACGAATCAATTTAAGAATTATTCTTTCGGAAATCCATATCCATTGGAAAAGGACAAAATTTATAAAAAGGATAAGGTGTATGTCATAACAATCCGCACCATTGATCCACAGCTTGCAAAAGTATTTTCCGAAAAATTAATTCATGAGCGATCCGATGAGATGCAGGCATTAACCTGCGAAATCAAAATTATCCCCAAAGAAAATAAAATTATTGATACGATTTATTCTATCTCTCCGGTGATTGTGAAAGCAGAACGCTACTGGAGGGGTGTTTTTTCTTTACAGGAATATGAGAAAAGACTGACTGTAAACCTTGTTAAAAAATATAATGCGTTCTGTGATACAAAGATCAATGAAGATTTTGAATTCATTCGTATGATCGAGGTCAAAAACAGAACGCCGATCACTGTATCCTATAAGAAAATAAAACTTTTAGGAGATAAAATCGCGTTAAAGGTAGCAGATAATGAATTGTCACAGGAATTAAGCTATATGACGCTGGGAACAGGACTGGGAGAAATCAATGCGCGGGGGGCTGGTTTTGTAAATTACAGGTGGATGTAGGAGGTGGCATTTTGCTTAGAGAGTGTACGGAAATATTCAGGGAACAATTACAGCAAAACAGAAATCTGCTGTTCGACTCTTACATACCGGCCAACGGAACCTATCTGATTGTGAAGGAGGACGGAAGCTTATGTGAGCCTGTGGAGCTTGAGCTGGATAAAAAAAGCGGCCAGATAAACCGCACCAACCGTTATTTCACTCAAATCTGCCAGTATGACTATTACAGCAGGCTGATCGATATGAATAAACCGCAGGACAATAAAAAGATCATTCATTCCAATAGTTATCTTTCATTTTTTGTAAAGAAAGAGAGTTTTCAAAATGGAAAACTGAACACGGAAGCTATTGACCGTTACTTCGATGCAGTCATTTATCCGGAGCTTAAATATAAGGGACAGACATTAAAGATTTATCAAATGCTGGAAGAAGAAATCGGATGTGTTCCAAAGGATATCGCAGAAAAGATCCGCATGTGGATAAAAGAGAATATCTTTCATCTGGATGTGGATCTATCCAAAAAAGATTATCTGAAAATATTTTTTGAAGCGCCGATGGAGCAGTATCAACGGGAAAATGACAGATATCTGGTGCCGAATATTTATAACAGCAATGATTATAATCTGGAGGTGGAAGGCGAAGTATACGGACTGCCGAATAACAATCTCGGAATGAACGCAAAAAAACCTTTTCTGTCCAGCCGAACGAAGAAAATTGAGGTGCCGTTTCTGCTGAACAAAGAAGAAGTCCTTCTTCAGAAACAGTTTTTTGATCATCTGATGAACTATGCCATGGCGGGTAAATCCAATGTATATATAGATACGGATGAAAGGACGATATGTGCGTTCAAAAACAATGAAATCATTGACCGTGACTTTAAGGGATATTATCTTCGGATTCAAAAAGGAAAAGAAGTAGAAATCCACAGCAGCGATATTGTTCCATGTTATCATCCTTCTGTGAAAAAACCATTCGTATATCGAAATGCCCTTTCCTATACTCCGAAAGAGCATAAAGAAGGAACGGAATATGGCGCTTATTATACGAAAGAGAAGATACAGAGTCTGCTGGACGCAGTTTTCTTTTCTAAATTTCTTAAGGGCAATTATTTTACTCCGCAGGATAAACTGGGAATGAACGATGGATATATCAAGCGGAATCTCATCATTTCCAGAGAAGCTGTTTTTGACTGGCTGTACAAAGATGAAGAGGTGCAGGCAGCAAAAGTTCTGGGAAACGTATCTTTAGATTTAGTATTGGGAGCGTTGAAAGAAGGTTACATTTTTAAGGCCATGGACTGCTTTAATTTGCGCCACTCACTGTTGGAATATTTTTCGGATAAAGGAGAAAATACGATGGAGAATAAAATAAATCAGATAGTGACCGATCTAAAGGCAAAACTGGATGCAGAGGAAACACCGGAGATACAGTCAGCTGATGAATATTTCTTTGCAGTCGGACAGCTGGTGCAGTATTATATTTCATTAAATAAAGGAAAAAAGAAGACACATGCATTGGCAAATCCGTTTATAAATGCAAAAACAGATGCAGTCTTAAAAAAGAAACTGGTACAGTTTTTCTTGAAATATAATTATGATATTGGAGTATCAAGCAGACGTTTTAATAACCTTTACTGCATGATAACAGAATATGAGCTGAAAGGGGATATTGAGAAGGATTTGATGATCGCAGGGTATTTACACAGCAGTTTGATTTATGTACCAAAGGAGGATAAGTAAATGGATAAAAGAGTATATGGGGTTTTGGGGATTTCTTCAATCATGGCCAACTGGAATGCGGATTTTACCGGGTATCCCAAAACTACGCAGGACGGAACAACCTTTGGCAGTGATAAGGCACTGAAATATCCAATGAAAAAAATGTGGGACAATGAAGGAAAAAAGGTTCTTTATATCAAATCTATGAAATTTTCCGAGGGGAAAAAGGGCGAAGTGACATTGGTTCCAAATTCCCTGAAAGAGCGTTACGAACATTTATATGACATAGAAGATCTGAAAAAATGTAATGACACGAAGGAAGTAATCGAAAATTTGTTTCAGGCAGTAGATGTAAAAAACTTTGGAGCAACATTTGCCGAAGAAAAAAACAATATATCCATCACTGGAGCCGTTCAGTTTGGGCAGGGATTCAATAAATATGAGGGGACAAGCCCGGAGGAACAGCAGATCTTGTCTCCTTTCAGGGACGGATCAAAAGATGATAAGAAGGAAGAAGCGAAAAACTCTACACTCGGAACAAAAATCGTCAGCAATGAGGCTCATTATTTCTATCCGTTTGTGGTGAATCCTCTGGCATATAAAGAGTTTGTACAGCTGGGTGTGACTGACGGATACACAGAAGAAGACTATGAGAATTTCAAGCGCACAGCGTTAGTTTCAGCAACTGCTTTTGCCACCAACGCAAAAGAAGGCTGCGAAAATGAGTTTGCTCTGTTTGTGGAGACAGAGCCGGATTTATATTTACCAAATCTTTCTGAATACATCACCTTCACAAAGGGTGAAGACAAAAATGTGATTGCATTTAAAGATACAGAATTTTTAGATGCACTTGCTGACAAAATCAAGAGTGTAGAAATTTACTATAATCCATATACAACCAAATTAGAATGTGAAATCAAGGGAGCAAAATACTATAATATTATTACACAAAAAGAGGTGTAGCCAATGGAAGTATGCAAGGTTACTCTGAAAGGAAGGACTGCTTTTTTCAAAAAGCCGGATGTGAACAGTTATTACTATTTTACTTATGGCCAGATTCATAAAGTTGTTCTTCTCGGAATCTTTGGAGCCATACTTGGCTATTCAGGCTATGAATCCATAAAAACAGAAAAGCGGAAAAAGGATTCTGCGGAAGGACCAGGTTTCCCGGAGTTTTATGAACGTCTCAAAGACTGCAGATTTTCCATTGTGCCAAAGAATGAGAAAGGCTGGATTCCGAAAAAAATCCAATACTTTAATAATTCCGTCGGGTATGCTTCCAGAGAGCAGGGCGGCAATCTGATCATAAAAGAGCAATGGCTGGAATCACCGGAGTGGGATATTTTTATTCTTCTGGATGGTGAGGAGAGCCGTAAACTTTCTGAAGCTTTAATGGACAGGTGCTGTGTTTATTCTCCTTATCTTGGGAAGAATGATCACCCTGCGGATCTTTTAAATCCTGATATCATAGAGGCAGAGGAAGTTTCGCCGGAAGGCAGACAGCTGGATTGTCTGCTGCCAAAAGGAAAAGTTACATTTGCATATTTGGATGAAGATGACGATGAGGAAGAGGATTTCTATAAGTATGAGGAAGGACTGCCATATGCATTGAACCCTTTCACAAATCTTTATGTCACAGAGCCGTTTGTCTATACGAACCAATATGTAAAAGAGTGTGAACTGCCCTTATACCGGGCAGGGAAAAATATCATTGTATTTTATTAAAATGCCGTCGGAGAGAATTCTGCCTATATGCAGGATTCTTTCCGGCGGATTTTTACATTATAGGGGGGAACAGATATGTATTTTGATAAAGACGTTGTAAAAATAGAGGATCTGATCAAACAACCGGAGCGGTATTTTGCTCACAAGCCAAAGAAAGACGACAGGAAAAAAGAAACATTAAAAGAGCACACCAACCTGGCAGAAGCTTATTTTCTGAAGATTTTTGAGGAAAAGAATCTGGGACACTGTATGGAGGTGTTTGAAGAAAAATACTTTGATCAGCTCAGCTGGGAAGCAAAGAATCTTTTCAGGAGCATGATGTTTGGTATTGTGACCTTTCATGATTTCGGAAAAGTAAATCCTTATTTTCAGAAGGAAAAGATGGGTCATGAAATGCCGGAGGCTAAAAAGATTTTTTCTAATAGCCATCACTCTTTAATTTCGGCTGCTCTTTACTTTGAATATTTTATGGGGAAAGTATGGGAGCTTGACAAGAATGATAAGAAGCAGCTGAAAGAGTTCTTATTTCTGAATTCTTATTTGATAGCAAAACACCACAGCGATCTAGACACATTTGAAAAATATCTTAAAAGTTTTGAAGATGAAGATATCTATCATTTGATTGAAATGCTGGAAGATCAAGACCATCTTAATTTTTATAAAAAGCCGTTTCAGTGTTCGCTTAAAAGACAAAGACTTGGAAAAGCCGCAAGAAATTTAAAAAAAGCAGCGCGCGATCGAAAAAGCCGGACCAGGCAGATTCTTTTTTACGCGTATGAACGGCTGGCTTATTCTCTGCTGGTCGCCAGTGACCATTATGCTGCATCAGAATATATGAGTGGAGTGCAGATCAGACATTTTGGCGGAATGGAGCATATGGATGAGTTCTGCAGACAATATTATGGGACAGAACTTTATCACGGAATCCGTAAATACGAGCAGGAAAAGTATTTGAAAGAAAAGGATCTGCGGAAAGAAGAGAATATGAATATAATGCGGACGGAGCTTTTTTTGGATGCTGAGCAGGAATTAAAAAAACATATGGATCAGAACGTTTTTTTCGTTGAAGCGCCGACCGGAAGCGGGAAGTCGAATTTGGCTGTCAACTTAAGCTTTCAGCTTATGAAACAGAACCCTGGTATCGGAAAGATATTTTATGTGTATCCATTTAATACTTTGATTGAACAAAATCTTGAGTCCATGGAAAAAATATTTGGGGGATCAAAGGTTATGGAGGACATCGCAGTGGTAAACTCCATGAAGCCGATTCCAATGGACCGGGCCAAACGAAAAACCGATGAGCTTCAATATTATCAGGAAGCACTGCTGAACCGCCAGTTTTTAAATTATCCGATGATCTTGACGACTCATGTCAGTCTGTTTGACACGATGTTTGGAAGAAGAAAAGAAAGTACCTTTGGATTTCATCAGCTGGCAAACAGCGTTCTTGTATTAGATGAAATCCAGAGTTACCGAAACAGTATCTGGACAGAGATTATTTTGTTTTTAAAAGAATTCGCCTCATTTCTTAATATGAAAATTATTATAATGTCCGCTACACTGCCCAACCTGGATGTGTTATCTCCGGGACTTGAAAATGCCGTGCCTCTGATCAGGAACAGAGAAAAATTCTATTCCCATCCGGTTTTTAAAAACAGAGTACATGCAGATTACAGTCTTATGAAGAAAGAATTTACCATGGAAGATCTGCTGGACCATGTTTTAAAGCAGCAGAATCTTAAGAAAAAGATCCTGGTAGAATTCATAAAAAAAGAATCTGCGTATACATTTTTTCAAATGCTTCAGGAGGATGGACGGCTGGAACTTCCGACGGAACTGCTCACAGGAGATCAGAGTATTCTGGAGAGAAAGCAGGTGCTGAAAAAGATTGATACTGCAGGAAAGCAGGGCATGATTTTGGTGTCAACCCAGGTGATCGAGGCCGGCGCGGATATTGACATGGATATTGGATATAAAAACTGGTCCAAGCTGGACAGTGAGGAACAGTTTATGGGGAGAATCAACAGGTCCTGCAAAAAGAAAGGTGCAGTCGTATACTTCTTTGAAATGGATGATCCTCGGCATATCTACCGGGATGGAGATGCCAGAATTGAGAATCTGGAGTATACTTTGGCCAATGAAGAGATGAGAACGATTCTTTCAGAAAAGGATTTTCAGAAATATTACAAGTCTGTTTTAGAGGTGTTGAAACAAACATTCATGGAAAGTACGGGAGATCACGGAATTGAAGCTTTCTTTGCGACAAAACTTGGGCTGTTAGATCATCCTGAAATCGAAAAAAGAATGCAGCTGATCCAGGATGACATGTGGAGTATGTCGGTTTATCTTTGCCGGAAGGTGGAGGAGGAAGATGGGACTGTGGTTGACGGAAAGGAGATCTGGAACAAGTACAAAAAACTTTTGATGGATCAGAAAATGGATTATTCCGAGAAAAAATATAAACTTTCAGAAGTCAGGAGTAAGATGAATTACTTTACTTATACCATCCAGAGAACAGTCCTAATGTATAGTGACAAAATCGGAGAGCTTTATATGATCGAGGATGGAGAGAAATATTTCCAGAATGGAAGGCTCAATAAAATACTGTTGGAAGGAAAGGACGGGACACCAGATTTTTTGTAGGATGGAGGAATCATATGGAGATCAATGGTACGTTAATCAATTATTATTTTCACTGTAAACGGCAGTGCTACTTGTTTGGAAATCGAATGAACCTAGAGGATAACAGCGAGGAGGTTAAGATCGGAAAGGCGATTCATGAGCAGAAAGCAGAGCAGGGAAAAAATACAGAACTGGCGCTTGAAAATATTAAGCTGGACCGTTTGACGAAGGAATATCTGACAGAGATCAAAAAGTCTGATGCGGACCCGGAAGCGGCAAGGTGGCAGATTTTATATTATTTAAAAGTGCTGAAGAGAAACGGAATTATCAGAAAAGGAAAACTTGAATTTGCAGAGAAAAACAAAAAAGACAAGAAAGTTAAAGTCGTAGAACTGACTCCGGAATTGGAAGAAGAATTGAGGCTGTATGAGGAACAAATCCGATCATTGCTGGAAAGTGACCAAGTTCCTGAAGTATTAGGAAAGCCAAAGTGCAAAAAATGTGCGTACTATGAGTACTGTTATATCGAGTAGGAGGAGAAGGTATGGGAAGTACGAAATATATTACATCGATGGGAGAATTAACACGAAAAGATAATTCCTTGTGTTTCAGAAAAGACGGAAAGAATATTTACATACCCATTGAAAATACAAAAGAAATTTATTGCCTTAATGAGGTTTCAATGAATTCAAAACTTTTAGACTTTTTATCACAAAATCATGTGGTTGTACATTTCTTTAACTACTATGAGGGATACAGCGGTACATTTTATCCGAGACCCCAATATATGAGCGGCAGGCTCTTAATGAAACAGGCAGAGGCTCACCAGACGAAGCGGATAGAAATTGCAAGGGCCATTGCATGCGGAATCGGAGAAAATATCAGGGAGGTTTTATATCATTATTATAAGCACGATAATGACGAAGTAAAGACAACGATTGATTGGCTTGGAAATGAATTCATCAAACAGGTAAATGCAGCATCAGATATTAAACAGCTGATGTCGGCGGAAGGAGAAGCATGGCAGAGATTTTATCAGGATTTTAAAAGTTTTCTTCTGGAGGACTTTGTTATGAACAAAAGGGTGAAACGTCCGCCGGACAATCCTATCAATGCTTTGATTTCTTTTGGAAATACTCTTTTATATACGAAGACAATCTCGGCGATTTACCGGACACATCTGGATCAGAGAATCAGCTTCCTGCATGAGCCGTCAGAAGGAAGGTTTTCACTGAGCCTTGATATGTGTGAAGTGTTCAAACCTGTGATTGTATATCGGACGATTTTTGACCTGGTAAATCGAAAACAGCTGAAAGTAGAGAAGCATTTTGATAAGAGAGTAAACTACTGTCTCTTAAATGAAGATGGAAGAAAAATATTCATTGAAGCATTTGAGAAGCGAATGGAAACTGCATTCCAGCATCCGAAATTAAAACGAAAGGTGACGTATCGAACTGCCCTGAAATTGGACTGTTATAAGCTCATCAAGTTTATATTAGAGGATAAAGAATTCCATCCGTTCTGCCTGAAGGAGAAGATGTAGATGAAAAAGAAAATGAATTATAATTATGCTTTCGTCTTTTATGACGTAAATGAAAAGCGTGTTCAAAAGGTATTTAAAATCTGTAAAAAGTATCTGACCCATTTTCAAAAATCTGTGTTTCGGGGAGAAATGTCTCCATCTAAGCTGATCAGGCTCAGAAATGATCTTAAAAAAGTGCTGGATGAAGATGAGGACTTTGTCTGTATTATCAAACTGATGAATGATAATGTGTTTGGGGAGGAGATCCTGGGGAATCCGGAAGATAATGTGGGAGAAAGTTTAATACTGTGACATCTTCCACATGATTTCTGTTCGGCTCTTAGAATGCCTCACTCCAATCATGTGGAAAATGGACGTAATGTCTGTTGGAGAAGGTCCTCTGAAAAAAGGGTGCCGCTTTTCGAAAGTTATTTACCACTATTGGAGGAGCGCATTTCAAAAGCGCGACGGAAATAGTGGTGAATAACTCATACCCACAGGGCACACCGTATTTTATACCCTTCGGGTGGGTGCGCTTCGCGCGATAAGGTATACCCACAGGGCACACCGTGTTTTATACTCTTCGGGTGGACGCGCTTTGCGCGATAAGGTATGACATTTTCCACATGATTTTCGTTCGGCCCTTAGAATGCCTCACTCCAATCATATGGAAAATGGACGTAATGTCCGTTGGAGAAGGCCCGCTGTCAAAAAAGGTGCCGCTTTTCGAAAGTTATTTACCGCTATTGGAGGAGCGCATTTCAAAAGCACGACGGAAATAGTGGTGAATAACTCATAATATATGGGGAGATCAGTGGATCGTCCTGCTGAAGATACTGTAAATTAAGTCTTGAGATTGAGTTTAATTTCACAAAAAGGAAGGCGTTTTCCCAACCTTGTTTTTATTAGAAATGGAAGAAAGCTCGGTTTTATGCGGGTTAGGAGAAGTTATGGAAGGAAATTGAAATTATAGAGCGGAGGTTGGGAAAATATCTAAAAAACGTTGAAAAATAAGGGTTTATAGAGTATCATGAAAAATAGAAATGGCTTAAAAGCGTTGGATTAATAAAAACATTAGATGTATTGAAATTCCTCCTATCTGCCGTTCAAAGAGCTGTTTTTCCGATTAATAAAAACATTAGATGTATTGAAATTTGACCCACTGTTCTCCGGCCAGCCAGGCGATCACGATTAATAAAAACATTAGATGTATTAAAATGATATGATGTTTATTGGTCGGATTACCGATAATAGATTAATAAAAACATTAGATGTATTGAAATTCCAATATTTGATACTCAAGGCCATCTACATTTATGATTAATAAAAACATTAGATGTATTGAAATATTCAATCCGTTGGCTCCTCTCTGACAAGGAAAGGATTAATAAAAACATTAGATGTATTGAAATTATAATCAAAAGATAGCAATTCAAACGTATCAAACGGATTAATAAAAACATTAGATGTATTGAAATGCCTTGCACATTGTTTTATTTATATCTTTCTTAACTGATTAATAAAAACATTAGATGTATTGAAATTGGCATCGTTCACGGCCTCCTCAGCGTCTTCCTTGATTAATAAAAACATTAGATGTATTGAAATTAGCCTCTGCGCCCTGAGACGCTCTTTTGGAACTGGATTAATAAAAACATTAGATGTATTGAAATATTCCTTCCCATCCTTTGTATATTTCAGGGAGAAATGATTAATAAAAACATTAGATGTATTGAAATTCGAGCCAGGGAACGCATTTGGCAGCACAACGAAAGATTAATAAAAACATTAGATGTATTGAAATTCTGCAGTTGCATAAGGATCATCTTTTGCCACATAGATAAACAAAAACATTAGACATACTGAAGTTCTTTTCTATTACATAAATTTTCTACAATTTTATCTTTAAAATATAGGTGAAGAATTTTTTTGGAATTTGTTGAGAAATCAGGATGATTGTAGTAAAATAGTAGATAGAATGGTTAAGGATTTGGGGATTCAGATATAAATATGATGAATGAGAATGTCTTACAGAGATATGGGGACCAATTCGCTTCAAAATGGGATAAGAAAAAGAATAGTAAATTCATTAGAATAGCTGAAGATAGCTGTTCTTACAAGTGTGCTTTGCATAGATATAATTAGACAGAAGTTGTAAATATACAATTTCTGTCTTTTTCTTTGGTTAATAAAGGGGATGAGAGTCAGTTCAACAAAATGGGGTATGGTAATTATAACTTGATTCTTAGTAATGTAGAGATAAATTTGTATGAAAAGAAAATGTAAATATTAAACAAAAAGGAGAAACAGCTGTTATAACAACGCTGAGTATTGATTATGAGATTTCTAGTATTTTATCGAAATGAAACACCTTTACATATGGGAACAGGAACTGAATTAGGGGTTGTTGACCTACCTATACAAAGAGAAAAGCACACTGGGTTTCCTAAGGGAGAGGCATCGAGTATTAAAGGGACTTTTAGAAGTATCAGTGAATATAAAGACTATTTTGGAAAAGAGAGTGATAGTGAATCGGATCAGGGAGAACCAGGAAAGATTTGCTTTACAGACGCCAGGATTCTATTTCTACCTGTAAAAAGTAGTGGAGAAGAGTTATTTGTATGGGTGACATGTCCATTTGTATTAAATAGGTTTTTAAATGAGATTGATGGATCTAAAAGGTTTGAGAAACTAACAAAAAAGTTCAGAGAATGGGAAGAAACACTTGATGATAATAAAATAATTATGATAGGTAAAAATGAAGATCCAGGAGATAAAAAAATACTGGAAGATTTTGAATTTCAAGTTCAGGAAAATAAGGAATTAAAATTTCCTTCGGATTTTATCGTTTCAGAGAAAGATAAGTATCTAAGAAATAAAATACAAAATGATATTTACATGGTCAGCAATGATATGTTTTCCTATTTTTGTGAATTCAGTACAGAGGTGATTACCCGAATTAAAATTGGAGATAACGGAGTCGTACAGGATGGCGGACTGTTTACAGAAGAATTTTTGCCGGAACAGACTATACTATATAATTTTGTAGAAGATATGCAGAATTGTGATAAAAATTCTTTTGCTAAGACAATATTGGAGGAACAGGGGGAAGAAATAAAGGAAGCAGAATCAAACATATTCCCTAGAGTTGAGGGAATGATTCAACTTGGCGGAGATACGACAATAGGAAAGGGAATTACTTCTTTCGTGGCAACTAAGACAGAGGGGGGCAAGTAAGTTGAAATCAGAAAAGGAATGTTTGACTTATATAATGGACTGCATGAAAGAATTTAGTAGTTCGGATATAAATCTCCTCAAAAAAATACCAGCTTATGTCTATAAATTTGGACTGGATTATACGATGGAGTTTTTGTTTACAAAGAGGTCAGAAAATGATTCTGAGAGACATATTTTCCAGTTCATATACCATTATTTGTTTGGTGAAGAAGGGATGAACAAAGATCAATGTAAATTTCCTTCTGATAACCGAAGCTATGCTGAGTGTGTGAGAGATACAATGAAATTATGTAAAACTGCAATCTTGATCTCTGTTCATCCTGAAAGCAATAATGCCAATAAAAAATATAATGTCCAACTAAAAGGGAAAGAATACATGACTAGAATTGAGCATACAGAGCAAGAACTTTTGGATATTCAAAATCCATATCTACATTATTATTTTACCAGTTCCAAAAAAGGTTTGTTTGTCAGAACTCCTAATATACCTAAAGAGTATATTCATCATAAAAAAAATAAGATACAGTCAATATATTCAAAAGAGAAATGGCATACTTTAAACTTTCCTTTGCAAAGATTTGGAGAAAGCAGAATGCTGATTGGGGCAGGTCAAACAATCAAGAAAGACTTATATTTTCATATGAATTTTTTATATGGTATCCCTGAGCTGCCAGCGACAGCAATCAAAGGAGTCTTCCGTTCCTTTTGTGAACAAGATGGGCACATATCTGAAGCAAAAATCAAAAATTGGTTTGGCGATGAAGAAAATGAAGGACAAATTATATTTTTAACTGCTACACCGGAACAATACACAATAAAAAAGGATATCATTTCTAATCAATATGGTAATTATTATCAGCAATCACAAATCGGAAAAGACATGGATTTTCCAACACTAAAAGAACCAAATTTGGTAAATTTCTATGCAGTAGAAATTAAAGATATGACGATACAAATGATAATTGGAAAAGACAATAGGGATAAAGATGATATAGAAAAAGCATTTCTTGAGTGTATTCAAGTATGTAATTTTGGGGCAAAAGGGGCGGTTGGTTATGGCTATCTTGAAAAAAAGAATTAAGTTAGAATTAATAACGGCTATGGGGACACATGGTGCTAATAATAAGGAATTAGAATTTCGTATTACAGAGTTAAAGTCTGCCATGAGATTTTGGTGGAGAGCTGTACAGTGCTTTGATTCCGCAGAAGAGTTGTACCGTAGAGAATCAGCATTGTTTGGAAGTTTAGGTAGAAAGGCTCCGGTCAGCATACGTCAATATAAATTTGATAGACCAAAAACAGAACTTGTTAAATTAGGGAAAGGGGGATCTGGAAATTTTTTTAAGGTTGGAGAAACGATTGAAATTGAATTGCTTTCCTATGACTCTGAGAAATTAGATGAATACTTGCAAATTTTAAAACTGACCTCTTATCTTGGAGGAATCGGACAAAGAAGCCGGAAGGGGTATGGAGCCTTTAAAATTGTTGAAATTGATGGCGATATTGTACCAATAGAAACAGATATAATAAGTGTACTGATTCAATTAATTTCTGATATAACGGATAAAAAATATATAAAGTACTCATATGAAAAGAAAAATATTGCTCTTAATAGGAAGAATACTCAATATTTATGCTTGAAGAAGATCAACGTTGGAAGAGTAAGAGGAAGGGATAAATTTTTTGATGATTTAAAGAGATGTATTTGCAAGAGGACCAGAACAAAAGAGTACTTATTAAATGTATCTTGTTATTGTGGTGGAAATTCAAAAGTCATACCTGTTGTCAGTGAATTTTGGGTAGATCAATATAATGATTTTGTTGAAAATTATTGTCAAACATACATTAAGTATTTAATAAAGGGGTAATTATGGGAGAAAAGTTACTGTTGGTATCAGTCAGCGGTGTTCAAGAATACATTAGTCGTGCCAAAAAGACTGCAGATCTTTACGGAAGCAGTCAGAGAGTCATTAAGCAGATTTTATGGATAAAAAAAAGAATTCAAAAGGAGTTTGAATCCTGTGAATTATTGCTGGGTGAGGGTGTTGTCGGAGATCCTCCGAATTTTTTTATTGCTAAATTACAGACAGATAAAACTTCTGAAGAAGTAGAAAAACAGATTTTGGATGTATTGATGAAAGAAGGAGAGAGATGTTCTGAAGATCTGCCATGTTTTATTACCGTATGTTCTACGAAAGAGAATTATCAGGAGACATATAAATTTTTGTACCGAAAATTTCAAGCGTATAAAAATAATAGGCTGAACGCATTTTTGCCGAAACAAGAATCTGAAGAACAAGTGACATCCCATATTTGTAGTATTTGTGGAATTCGGTTAGCTGACGCTCTAGTTGATGAAGAGTATTTGTGCAACGAATGCCGTAACAAAAGAAAAGAAGGAAAACGCATTGCATTTCCATCAACAGAGAACTTTGGTTCTCTATATTACGCACTAGTAAGAATTGATATCGATGATATGGGGATGTACATCTCAGGGGAAAAAGGATGGGAGAGGGATGAGGAATTACATAATTATCAGAAAAAAATAAGTCGGGCAGCAAATGAATTTTTCATAAAAGAGAAAGAATTCATTAACCAAAAGGTGAAAAAAGTAACAGAGAACGAGAACGCTGTGATCTATGCCGGGGGAGATGACATGCTCTTTTTTTGTCCTGTTTTTTGTATAGAGGATATTACAAAGAAGCTGGAGTCAGACTGGACTGAAATGTGTGATTCAGGAATGACATTTTCTCAAAGTATTATAGTTGCGCACTGCAAGGAGCCGCTTCGATATGTTCTGAAAAAGTCCAGAGAGAGCATGGAACAAGTAAAACAACATTATAGAAAAGACGGAAAAGGGGGATGCTGTTTCTCTGTTTTATATAGAGGCAGTGGTTCAAGAATGGTTTTTGTAAAAGGCGATAGAATGCAGGATCATTTTTACAGCCTGATTTCCGCGTTATGCAGGCATCAGTTTTCAAGAAGTGTTATTTTTCAAATGGAAGAGGAATTCACGGGCTGGGGAGAAAACTTTGGTGTGGATGAATATACAGATTTAAGATTCATCATGAATAATGAGACAAAAAGGATTGTGGGAAGGAAAAGCGGGGGAAAGAGTTCTGAGGAAAAACAAGAATTAACTGATTTGTTAATTAATCTAAGAACTGATGTTACAAAAGAAGCCAAAGATGGATTTTACATAGACTTTAATGCTTATTTTGATCTGATGCATATAGCAGAGAAATTAGCATCTTTCAGTGAAAAATAGGAGGAATGGGATGGGGATCATTACATTAAAAATAGAACCGTGGGATACAGTTATGTTTCGGGATGGGACTTTATTGGATAAAAAAACATCTAATTATGTGGAAAGCAGATTTTTTCCATATCCCTCTGTTTTTTATGGGGCAATATGTACGAGTTTGATGGAAAATGGGTATTTGAATGAGGTTCATAAAACTCTTATAGAAAGAAATACGACACTACTGGAAGATGTTTTAAAAGAGAATTTAAAAATCAGACAGATATACTTAGAGATGGAGAATGAAATTTATCTTCCTGCTCCAAGAGATCTTATAGTAAATGAGGATGGTGATATTCGGGAAAGTAATTTTCAAAAGGGATTGCTTTATACGAATCCACAGCTTCAAGAAAAAGTCAAACCAGCTTCGGGAAAATATATCAGTTTATATGAATTTATGACTTGCTATGATATATCTGAAAAAGAAGAAATTTATTTAAAAAATCAACAAGAGTTTGCAGGTGAATATCAAAAGACAGGAATAGAATTGGAAGATAATAAGAAGATAGCAAAAAAAGAACATCTATATTTTACAACAATGAAAGATTATACATATAAGAATACTTGCTTTCTTATCGAGGCAGAGATACATGATGAAATATCAAAGGGATTTAGAGCAAATATTTTATTAGGGGGAGAGGCCAGGATGGCCAGGCTGGAATTATTTTTGGGGTCATTGGACGAGTATCATAAAGATATTAGAGAATATAACAAAAAGAAAAGCAGCAGTGAAAACTTAAAATTAATCTTTACCACACCGTTTATTATGAAGAATGAGAAAAGTCTGGAGAGTGTATTAAAAGAAAAAGGAATTTCGGTCTTGTCAAAGATTATAGGAAAACCAGAGACAGCCGGAGGATGGGATATGGCAAAGAATAAGCCCAAAGAATTGAAAAAAGTCATCCCAGAAGGAAGTTTATATCTGTTAAAAAGCAGCCATTTTAAATCTAACACGAATGAACAAAATAAAAATTTATTATCAGAGATACTGTCGGATGTAATTGTTCAAAAGCATCGAGGGTTTGGCAGTTTTATACTGGCAAATGAGGAGGCTGTCTATGACTGATTTTGAAAAAAGATGGAGACAAGCTCAGGAAAAATGCGATATATATGTCATGTGTTCTACACTAAATCAAATTGTAAATTATCTGCCATTAGAAAATTTAAAAAATCGGGAAAGTAAATCTTTAGAAATTATAAATTTGACTTATGAAGACGGGGAAAATAAACGATTTTCAAATAGGATGTGGGACGAAAATTTTTCTACAGTTTATAACGACAAATATGAGGGAATGCCATGGATTGACTCTGATGATATAAAATTACCTAGAAGATTTAAGTGTGAAAATTATATTAGAGAAATTGAAAAGTGTATTGGTGCCAGAAAAAATAAAAACTTTATTTGGAATGTCACGGGAGGACAGAGAAATATATTATTTACCGCAATGAAATATATAGAGGATAATGCCGATACAAGTTCAAACCATACAGTCATGTACTTGGAGGGCAATACCCAGAAGATTACTGTTGGCTATTATGATAGAAATGAGTGGAAATTTGGAGCTGTAAACAATAGTTATAGAAGCGATACAATAGATTTACACAACCTGTTTCGTCTGGCAGGATACGAAACGGATATCAGTGATGCTGTATTTATTAACGAAGGAAAAAACAAAGAAGATTTTTTAAATCTGCTGAAGGCTTATTCTAATTTTTATTCCAAACTATATGAAGTAAATGAAGAAGTACGGAAAAAGTTAATCGAGTCAAATAAGTGGAATAATAATGATGATAATTCAAAGGATTTTTTTGAATTGCTAGACTGCATAAATTGTGAGAAGAAAGTAACTGTTGGTGATATTGAGAAAATAAAAGATTCGTTAGATAATAGAAGCAATTATCTTTTCGGATATTTTCTGGAATATATGGCGGCAGCAGTGATTTGGAATGCAGTAAAAGAAATGTCAAAGCAAGATACAGATTTTTTTCAGAGTTTATCTCATAGTGTAAAAGTATGCAAACATGATTGGAATGAGAAAGAAAAGTTTTGTGAATTGGATCTTGTCTTATTGCTGAGATCAGGACAAACAGTTGTCTTTGAATGTAAATCTGGGTTTATGTCAGCAGAAAACGCAAAGTCACGGGAGCATACAGCTTATGCGTTAGGCGGTGTATATGGAAAACCTATATTGATAACACCGCTGAGCAAGCGTGAGGCAGTAGAAGATGTAAAGTCTGATGGATATGAAAATATAATAAAGGCATATTCATCTGCACGCCGGGCCGGATTGGAAGTTTTTCATTTGGATACTCTTAATGAGGATTTAAAGGATTTGTTCAAAGATGCACTGTGAGAAAAAGGGGGCGAATATTATGAGCATTAAAAACAGAGCAAATGCAGTTTGGTGTATAGCAAATACGCCAGTTTGTGCAGGGTCAGGCGAAGGAGATTTTAGATCGGACTGCAATATCCAAAGAAGTGATGATTTCCCTAAAATAGATGCAGGGACGTTCAAAGGAAGTCTGCTCTATAAAATGGATGGTAAGCTAAAAAAAACAATTCAAAATAAATCACCGGAGCAGGCAAAACTTTCTTTTTCAGATTTAAGGCTGCTGTTTTTTTCCGTTCAATCGTCACATGGGATTTACAGGCTTTTAACAAGTGTAAACTGTTTAGAACAATTCTTTTTAGAAATTTCATGGAACGAATATGAATGTGATAATGTTTACCAAGAATTGAAGGGACTGAAAAGGCGGGTTGTAGATGGTGTGATATGTCAGTGGTCTCATCACGATGATACAGAATGGATTGGAGGATATAAATTACAGGCTGTTAACTATAAAGATAATGTGATAAAGGATCTTTTAAGAAAGCTTGGACTTTCCCAAACAGTGATCAAACATATTGGAATCGTATCTGATAAAGATTTTAGATATTTTACTAGATATCATACAGAGATTATTACTCACAACAGACTCGAAAACCAGGCACTGTTTACAGAAGAATATTTGCCGGAAGGAAGTATTTTGTATGGATTTATTTGTGAATTCAAGGATCTTGTCAGACCAGTAAAAGCACCTGTGCTTCCTCAAATTTCTAGATTAATTGAAACGAATGAAAAAGAAGGTAAAGTATATCAAATTGGAAGAAATCTTAATACTGGAAAAGGAAGTGTGACAATCAGTGAAATGAAAAGGGAGGAAGTAAAGAATGGAAAATCACTTTGTAGATCTAAATCGTCGTAGGGCATTGGATTCCTATCATGTAATCAACTACCTCATAGAATATATTGAAGAATCAAAAGATCTTGGAAATCCAAAAGTACAGGGAAGTATAAAAAGCAAAAGAGAGCAGTTAAGAACCATCTGCAGAAAACTTCCAGTTCTTATGAGAGATAATGGATTTATCATTACTTTTGCTTTTTTAAAAGGAAAAGGGACGTCTTCAATAGAACAGAAAATATTTGAGCAATCAATGAAATGGATTTCATTTGTCTTTTCAATTCCCAAAGAGGCGGACAATGCATTTACCTACATAATCAATGAAGTTAGTCAAAAAGAATATATGATGATATCCAGGGAGATAATTAAATATTTTGTTTGGTTAAAGAGACATGCTGAAATGGAAATTTCTAATTGACTTTTCACAAACTTTATTATATTATTGTATTATATCATTAATACAAAAAAGGAGGCGCATTATTCATGCAAAAAAAGCTGATTGCCCCGATCATTGTGACGGTTATCACAATCGCATTTTTATTAGGTTACTTCGGAATGATTTTTGTGCTCATTCCATTATCTGTCGGTCTCCGTCTGCTAATCGGTATGATCCCGCTTTGCCTGGCAGGTGTCTCCGTCTATGTACTCGTTGAACGCATTAAGGAAGTAAGGAGTGGTGAGGAAGATGATCTTAGTAACTACTGAAACAATACCAGGAAAAGATTTTGAAGCATTAGGAATGGTCAAAGGCAATACTATTCAGACCAAAAATGTGGGAAGAGATATTACCCAGGGCTTTAAGCATTTGGTTGGCGGTGAGTTAAAGGCCTATACAGAGATGATGAACGAGGCCAGGGCTCTTGCCACAAAACGTATGGTAGAGGAAGCAGAAGCATTAGGGGCAGAAGCAGTTGTATGTGTCCGCTATGCATCGGCGGAAGTCATGGCTGGTGCTGCCGAGATTATGGCTTATGGCACAGCAGTTAAATTTAAATAAAGAACGCAGGTGTAAGAAAATCTTTTGACTGAGTCAAATCGTATCTGGCACGCAAAATTGTCAAGTTCCTCAAAAAGAGAGGGGCTTGACAATTTTGTTTTAAATGATTTTAATGAAATACAGAGAGGGGAAAACGGAAGGAAGAGAATTTGTTATTTTCTGGGGAGAGTGAGACTGTGGAAAGTAAAAAAGGATTAAAATTAGTTCTAAAGAAAATTTACAATTTATTGGACGGAAAACAGAAAAGAAACTTTGTATTAATTATATTGATTATGATTGTGTCTGCTGTCTTATCACAGATTACTCCTAAAGCAATCGGATGGCTGACAGACGATATGCTGATACAAAATCAAATTAATTTTTTAAAAGTGATACCGCTGCTGTTTCTTATTTTGGCTGTCAATGTTATAAATGAACTTATGAAGATACTGCGCAGAATCATGGTTGAAGATACGGCAACTAAAACAGAAAAAAAGGCAAGGGGAATCGTGATTACATCGCTTCTGAAAGCTCCGTTATTGTATTTTAAGGAAAATATGACGGGAAATATTCATGGAAGATTAAATCGATGTCTGGAGGGAACCATTAAACTTGAAAAACTCATTTTTATGGATTTTGCTCCTGCAATTTTTAACAGCATTGCGGCGATCGTTGTTATATTTACTACGCTGCCTGTCTTTCTGGCTTTGCCGATGCTTTTAGTTATTCCGATTGGAACGGCGATCGTATTTCGGCAGATCAGCACCCAAAGGGGGATACGCATCGAATTATTAGAAACAAAATCAGCTATGGACGGAGCGATCGTCGAGTTATTAAACGGCATTGAAGTCATAAGAATGACGGACAGCATTGTATTAGAAGAAAAGAGATTTGACAATAAATCCGAGTTTTTAAGAAACAAAGAAATGAATCATCACATACAAATGGCGAAATATGACAGCCTGAAATTCTTCAATGAAGTGTTTTTTACGGTCTTAATGATAGGAGTCTCAGCATATCTTGCAACGCAGGGCATAATCAGTGTTGGAGCGGTTCTGACTTCCTATCTCTGTTTTTCACAGCTGATTAAGCCATTGGAAGAACTGCACAGAATCTTAGATGAATTATCAGAAAGTATTGTGTTAGCAGAAGACTTTTTTAGAATGACGGATATACCCCATGACTTTTCTTATTCCACAGTTTGTGAAAGTTGCGAAAATAAAAACAGAAGCAGTCATATAATAGATATTCATGGCCTGAATTTTTCTTATGATCAGAAGAATACTATTTTAAAAGAATTAAATATCTCCGTTGAAAAAGGAACCTTTTTGGGGATCGCAGGGCCAAGCGGCTGTGGGAAATCATCTTTGATAAAAGCCATATGCAAACTGGAAAAATGTGAAGGAGATATCTTTATTGACGGTGCAAATATTACTTCACTATCAAGAAAAGAAATGTCGCAGATTATAGCTTTAGTTCCGCAAAGCCCGTTTTTAATTGCAGGAACGATCTATGAGAATATCTGCTATGGCCTGGACAGAGAAGTGAGTCAAGAGGAAGTTGATGAGGCCGTCATAAAGGCAAATCTTTATGATTTTATAAACAGCCTGCCCGATAAAATGAATACTTTAATATCTGAAGGAGGAAGCAATTTATCAGGGGGACAGAAACAGAGAATTGCAGTCGCAAGAATTTTTTTGAGAAAACCAAGCGTTTTGATTTTAGATGAGGCGACTTCTGCTCTGGATAACACTTCTGAAAGGTTTATTCAGAATGAAATTGAAAGACTGAAAAAAGAAAATAATATGACGATAATATCAATAGCGCACAGACTCACTACTTTAAAAAACTGTGATAAGATCATAGTCATGAATAGAGGGGAAATCGTGCAGGAGGGTAAATATCATGAGCTGATACAGAAAGAGGGCATATTCAGTCATATGTATTACGGAAAACTAAAGTAGAAATCCTGCTGGTTTCGTGTATAATAATACACAGGAGTGAAAATGATGAAAGAAAATTATCAAAAAAAGCTGGATGGTATCATAGAAGGGCTTCAGGGAAAGAGGCCTTCTCTTTTGCTGCACAGCTGCTGTGCCCCGTGCAGCAGTTATGTTTTGGAATATCTCTCGAAGTATTTTCAAATCACAGTGTATTATTATAACCCTAACATCGACTCCGAAGAAGAATACGAGAAAAGGGCCGAGGAGCAGAAGCGTCTGATCTCGGAGATGGAATTTCCGGATAAGGTATCTTTTATAAAGGAAGAGTTTCGTCCGGAAGAGTTTTATCAGGCAGTCAGAGGATATGAAAAAGAGCCGGAGGGCGGGAAGAGATGTCTTCGGTGCTATCGGCTGAGACTTTCCGAGGCGGCGAAAAAGGCAGGAGAATTGGGGAGTGACTATTTTACCACGACACTTACCATCAGCCCGCTGAAAAATGCCCAGTGGCTCAATGAAATCGGTCAGGAATTAGAGGCGCAGTATCAGGTAAGGTTTCTGCCGTCCGATTTTAAAAAGAAAAACGGTTATAAACGTTCTGTGGAATTATCACAAAAGTTTGACTTGTACCGGCAAAGTTTTTGCGGGTGTGTTTTTTCGAAAAACGAAAAATAATTGTCAAAAACCCTTGCAAAAGGTTTTTATTTGTGATAGAATTTTTACAATTTGTAGAGAGATATATCTAAAATAATACCACATATTGCATTGAACTGCGTCTGCGCATCAATGCTTGGATTCGTGATTTTTATTTTTGGATATATTTTTTTTATGCACATTTTTAAGGAGGAAACAGATTCATGGACGCATTTTTGATTTTGGAAGATGGGCAAGTGTTTAAAGGAAAAAGTTTCGGCGCCAGGAAAGAAGTTATCTGCGAAGTTGTATTCAATACATCGATGACAGGCTACCTGGAGGTGCTTACGGACCCGTCCTATCAGGGACAGGGTGTCGTCATGACATATCCGCTGATTGGGAACTACGGCGTATGTCTTGAGGATGCAGAATCCGTAAAGCCATGGCATTCAGCTTTTATTGTAAGAGAGTTATCAAGAACCGCAAGTAATTTCAGAAGTGAGCAGGATTTGGAAAGTTATCTGATCGCCAACGATATTCCAGGAATCCAGGGAGTGGATACGAGAGCGATCACGAAGATTTTGAGAGAAGAAGGCTGTATGGGAGGCATGATCACAACTAATCCGGACTATGATCTGGATGAGATTCTTCCAAAATTAAAAGGGTATCAGGTAAAAGATGCAGTCAAGACCGTATCAAGAACAGAAAAAGAACATTTTCCGGGAGACGGACTGAAAGTTGCCCTGTTAGATCTGGGCACAAAGAGCAACATTGCAAATTCTCTCAACAAAAGAGGCTGTGATGTGACCGTTTATCCGGCGTTTACAACGGCAGAGGAAATCCTTGGGGATCAGCCGGACGGGATCATGTTATCCAATGGGCCTGGAGATCCGAAAGAATGTGTGTCCATTATAAAAGAAATAAAAAAATTATATGACAGCGATGTGCCGATCTTCGCGATCTGTCTGGGACATCAGCTGATGGCTCTGGCAAACGGAGCGGATACGAGGAAGATGCGCTTCGGGCACCGGGGCGGAAATCATCCGGTAAAAGATCTGGCTACCGGCCGTGTCTACATTTCTTCTCAGAACCATGGATATGTGATCAAAAAAGAGAGCGTACCAAAGAATCTGGCAGAAATCTCATTTATCAATGTCAATGACAAGAGTATTGAAGGACTCCGGTATAAGGGGAAAAATGTCCGTACCGTGCAGTTCCATCCGGAGGCCAGTCCGGGACCGGTAGATACCGCTTACTTGTTTGATGAATTTATTGAAATGATGAAAGGAGCAAAAAATGCCTAGGATTGAAAGTATTAAGAAAGTATTAGTCATCGGGTCCGGACCGATCGTCATCGGACAGGCAGCAGAGTTTGACTATGCAGGAACCCAGGCCTGCCGCGCCCTTCAGGAAGAGGGAATCGAAGTTGTCTTGGTGAACTCTAATCCGGCTACCATCATGACCGATAAGGATATCGCAGATAAAGTTTACATTGAACCGCTGACTGCGGAAGTTGTAGAAAAAATCGTAGAAAAGGAAAAACCGGACAGTATTCTCCCGACATTGGGAGGACAGGCTGCACTGAATCTGGCGATGGAGCTGGAGGAAAACGGCTTCCTTGAAAAAAGCGGAGTGCGCCTGATCGGTACCTCCTCCACTACGATCAGAAAGGCTGAGGACCGCCAGGAATTTAAAGATACGATGGAAAAGATCGGTGAGCCTATCGCGGCAGGAAAAGTTGTCACAGACATTCCTGCGGGTGCTGAGTTTGCCGAGGAGATTGGGTACCCGGTCGTCTGCCGTCCGGCCTATACGTTAGGGGGAAGCGGCGGAGGAATCGCCCATGACAGAGAAGAATTAGAAGTGATCCTGGAAAATGGTCTCAGGCTGAGCCGTGTCGGAGAAGTTCTGGTAGAGCGTTACATCGGCGGATGGAAAGAAGTCGAATATGAAGTGATGCGCGATGCCAACGGAACCTGCATCACCGTATGTAATATGGAAAACATTGACCCGGTCGGCGTTCATACCGGAGACAGCATCGTAGTAGCTCCTTCCCAGACATTAGGGGACAAAGAATACCAGATGCTTCGTACTTCTGCATTAAACATTATCACAGAACTGAAAGTAAACGGCGGATGCAACGTACAGTTTGCTCTGAATCCGGACAGTTTTGAATATTGTGTCATCGAGGTAAACCCTCGTGTCAGCCGTTCTTCTGCGCTGGCATCCAAGGCTACAGGATATCCGATCGCAAAGGTGACGGCAAAGATCGCCATCGGATATAATCTGGATGAGATTCCAAATGCCATCACAGGAAAGACTTATGCAAGTTTTGAGCCGATGCTGGATTACTGTGTGGTAAAAATGCCGCGTCTTCCGTTTGACAAGTTTATTCATGCAAAGAGGACACTGACCACTCAGATGAAAGCAACCGGGGAAGTCATGAGCATCTGCAATAATTTTGAAGGTGCACTGATGAAGGCCATCCGTTCCCTGGAACAGAACGTGGACAGCCTGATCTTCGGTAATTATGGGGAAATGTCAGACGAAGAACTGACAAAGGAATTAGAGAAGATCGACGACTTGAGAATCTATGTGATCGCAGAGGCGATCCGCAGAGGATTTGACTACGACACGATTTTCAACATCACGAAGATCGACCGCTGGTTCTTGGACAAGATTGCTGTTTTGGTAGAGATGGAAAAGAAACTGAAAGAAGCAGGAGAATTGGAGAAAGAACTGCTGGCAGAGGCTAAGCGCTTAGAATTCCCTGATTCTGTGATCGGAAAGCTGACAGGAAAAACTGCAAAAGAGATCAAGGAACTGAGAAACCAATTCGGTATTCATGCGGCTTATAAGATGGTCGATACATGTGCAGCAGAATTTGAGGCGAGTACTCCTTACTATTACTCCATCTTCGGAAGTGAAAATGAAGTAGAAGAACTGAGTAAGAAGAAAAAGGTCATGGTACTGGGCTCCGGACCGATCCGGATCGGACAGGGAATCGAGTTTGATTACTGCTCTGTCCACAGCGTATGGGCATTAAGAGACGCAGGGTATGAGACCATCATCGTCAATAACAACCCGGAGACGGTTTCCACAGACTTTGACGTGGCGGATAAGCTCTATTTTGAACCTTTGACTGCTGAGGATGTGGAGAGCATCGTGGATCTGGAAAAACCGGACGGAGCCGTGGTACAGTTCGGAGGACAGACTGCGATTAAACTGACGCAGGCTCTGATGGAGATGGGAGTTCCGATCCTCGGAACAAGCGCAGAAAATGTAGACGCGGCGGAAGACAGAGAACTGTTCGATGAGATTCTGGAAGAGTGCTGTATTCCAAGACCGAAAGGAACGACCGTATTTACATGTGAGGAGGCGCTTTCCGCAGCACATGAACTGGGGTATCCGGTTCTGGTAAGGCCGTCTTATGTTCTCGGCGGACAGGGAATGCAGATTGCTGTTTCCGATGAAGATATTGTATCCTTTATTGAGATCATCAACCGCCAGACACAGGAGCATCCGATCCTGATCGACAAATATCTGGTCGGAAGAGAAGTGGAAGTGGATGCCGTATGTGACGGGGAAGAAATTATTATCCCTGGTATCATGGAGCACATCGAGCGCGCCGGAATCCACTCCGGTGACAGTATTTCTGTTTACCCGTCCATTAACCTGAGCGAAAAGGTGAAACGGGTAATCGCAGAGTATACAAGGAAGCTGGCAAAATCACTGAACGTCATTGGACTCATCAATATCCAGTTTATTGTCTGTGACGAGGAGGTTTATGTCATCGAGGTAAATCCTCGTTCCAGCCGTACCGTTCCTTATATCAGCAAGGTAACCGGAATTCCGATCGTAGATCTGGCGGCTAAAGTGATCGCCGGAGCCAAGATCAGGAATCTGGAATATAAGCCGGGACTCCAGGAAGAGTCTGAATATTATGCGATTAAAAAACCGGTATTCTCCTTTGAAAAACTGAGGGGCGCAGAAGTCAGCTTAGGGCCGGAAATGAAATCCACCGGAGAGTGTCTGGGAGTTTCCAAAAACTACAATGAGGCATTGTACAAGGCATTTCTCGGAGCGGGCATTAACCTTCCGAAGTACAAGAAGATGATTCTCACGGTGAAGGATTCAGATAAAATCGATGCGGTGGATATCGGAAGAAGATTCGTGGATCTCGGATATGAAATTTTCTCCACGAGGAGCACGTGCAGAGTGCTGAATGAAAACGGCGTGCCTGCCCATCCGATCAACAAGCTGGAAGAAGAATCTCCGAACTTGCTTGATTTGATTTTAGATGATAAAATAGATTTGATCATTGACACACCTTCTCAGGGAGTAGGGCGCAGCAGGGACGGATTCCTGATCCGCAGGTATGCGATCGAAACCGGTGTGACTTGTCTGACCAGCCTGGATACGGCAGATGCACTGCTCACCAGCCTGGAATCAGGAAGCAGAGACAATTTATCAGTTGTGGACATTGCACAAATTTAAACGTACAACGGGGTACCTTTAAGTCTATTAAAGGTGTCCCTTTTTTCTTTCATCGGAAAGTTCTATTTCAGGAGGGCGGTGTTCCCTCTGCTCTGATTGACAATAAAAATGTAACTTGATAAAATTATGTTAACCGCCGGCTGTAATTTAAAGCCGAATAAAAAAGAAAAGAGGAGTGATGATATGGACCGATATACTAAGCAGGACGTCATAGATCTGGTCAGGGAAAATGACGTACAGTTTATCAGGCTGCAGTTTTCCGATGTGTTCGGGACGCTGAAAAATGTGGCGATCACCGCAAGACAGCTGGAAAAAGCATTGGATAATAAGTGTATGTTTGACGGATCTTCCGTGGACGGTTTTGTGCGGATAGAAGAATCCGACATGTATCTGTACCCTGATCTGGACAGTTTTCTCATATTTCCATGGCATTCCCAGAGCGGAAAAGTCGCGAGGCTGGTCTGTGACGTGTACGGACAGGACGGGCTTCCATTCATCGGGGATTCCCGCTATATCCTGAAGAAAGTGCTCAGGAAGAGCAAGAAACTCGGATATAATTTTAACGTAGGGCCTGAGTGTGAATTCTTTTTATTTCACACGGACGAGGAAGGATGTCCTACGACGCTGACCCACGAGAAAGCCGGCTATTTTGATGTGGCGCCTCTGGATCTTGGAGAAGCGGCCAGAAGAGATATGATCCTGAATCTGGAAAATATGGGATTTGAGATCGAAGCCTCCCACCACGAGGTGGCACCGGCTCAGCATGAGATAGATTTTAAATACGACAATGCACTGCGCACTGCAGATAATATTCTTACATTTAAGTTTGTCGTGAAATATATTGCAAAACGGCATGGGCTGTATGCGAGCTTTATGCCAAAACCGATCTCCGGTGTGGACGGTTCCGGAATGCACCTTAACATGTCGCTTTGGAGCGAAGGACAGAATATGTTTGCGGATTCCAGAGGCGAACTGGGACTCAGCGACGAGGCGTACCACTTTATGGCGGGTCTTATGAAGCATGCGCCGGAGATGTCGCTGATCACAAACCCATTGGTGAATTCCTATAAGCGGATCGTGCCGGGATATGAGGCTCCGGTGGATATTTCATGGTCTCCTGCAAACAGGAGTCCGCTGATCCGTGTGCCAACGGCCAGAGGAAGCGGAACACGCCTGGAATTCAGAAGCCCGGATTCCGCGGCCAATCCTTACCTTGCGCTTGCAGTGAGTCTGGCGGCAGGAATCGACGGTCTTGAAAATAAACTGCAGCCTGGAAAGGCATCTACAAAGAACCAGTACGAAGTTACAGAGAAGGCGAAATTAAAGGCCGGCATCGGGGCTCTTCCAAGGGATATGAAGGAAGCTATGGATTTGTTCAAGGACAGTGAATTCATGAAAGAGGTTCTCGGAGATCATATTTTTGACCGGTATCTGGATGCAAAACAGGGAGAATGGGAATCCTATCAGAAAACTGTCTCTCAGTGGGAAATAGATGAATATTTGTACAAGATTTAACCGGCAGAAGGCAGGCGTCATTCATACGGGGAGGTGGGAAGCTTGGTTCATATTTTTGTTCTTTTCCCGAAACAGGAGCAGACAAGGAGTATCCGAAATCTGCTTGTGAGAAACGGATTTGAAGTGACGGCTGCCTGTGTCACAGGCTCCCAGATCATGCAGCGGGCGGAAAGCCTGGAAGACGGGCTGATCGTCTGCGGATACAAGTTTGCGGACATGGTCTGCAGTGAACTGAGAGAATATCTCCCTGACGGATTCAGGATGATTGTTTTAGCTCCACAGGCGAGTCTGGAATTTTTGGATATCCGGGGGATGGAGTATCTGCCGATGCCTTTAAAGCCTCCGCTTCTGATGGAAAAAGTACGGGAAATGTCGGACGCTCTGAACAATGCCCAGAAGAAAAAACAGCAAAGGCCGAGACAGCGCACGAGAGAAGAGCTGGAAATAATCGAAGAAACGAAGAAACTGCTGATGAAAAACAACCGGATCTCAGAACAGGAAGCCCACGAGTATATTCAGCGCCGCAGTATGAACAGCGGTGTGGGACTGATTGAAATGGCAAAGATGATCCGGGATTCATATAGATACTAAACGGACTTTCACAGTAAATTATTAGGAGGACATCATGTTTAAGATCAACGAAAATTATTTGAAATTACCAGGAAGTTATTTATTTTCAACCATTGCCAAAAAGGTCAATGCATATCAGGAAGCCAACCCGGAAAAAGATCTGATCCGTCTGGGAATTGGGGATGTGACACAGCCGCTGGCTCCGTCAATCATCGAGGCGCTTCACGGCGCTGTGGATGAGATGGCCGCAGCGGAGACCTTTCACGGTTATGCACCGGACCTCGGATATGAATTTTTAAGAAACGCTATTGTGGACGGTGATTACAGATCACGGGGTGCGCAGATTGAGGCGGATGAGATCTTTGTCAGTGACGGAGCAAAGTGTGATTCGGGAAATATCCAGGAGATCTTTGCACAGGATAATAAGATTGCGGTCTGTGATCCGGTGTATCCGGTTTATGTGGACACCAACGTCATGGCCGGACGGACAGGAACCTATGATCCGAAATCCGAGACATGGAGCGATGTAATCTATATGCCGTGTACGGCGGAGAATAATTTTGCACCGGAATTTCCGAAAGAGGTTCCGGACATCATTTATCTCTGTTTCCCGAACAATCCGACGGGATCTACGATTACAAAGGATCAGCTTCAGGGATGGGTAGACTATGCAAATAAAAATGGGGCAGTTATTATTTATGATGCTGCATATGAGGCATATATCTCAGAGGATGATGTGGCACATACCATCTACGAATGTGAAGGCGCAAGAACCTGTGCCATTGAGTTAAAGAGTTTTTCTAAAAATGCAGGATTTACCGGAGTACGATTGGGATATGCTGTAGTGCCGAAAGATCTTACATGCGGTGATGTAAAACTTCACGACTTATGGGCAAGGCGCCACGGTACAAAGTATAACGGCGCACCGTATATTGTGCAGAAAGCGGGAGCGGCTGTCTATTCTGAAGCCGGGAAAGCACAGCTTAAAGAGCAGGTGGGCTACTACATGAACAATGCCAGGGTGATCTATGAGGGTCTGAAAGATGCGGGATATACTGTGTCAGGAGGAGTCAACGCTCCTTATATCTGGCTGAAGACTCCGGATGGAATGTCCTCCTGGGATTTCTTTGATCATCTGCTGGAACACGCAAATGTTGTGGGAACACCGGGATCAGGTTTCGGACCGAGCGGGGAAGGCTATTTCCGGCTCACGGCTTTCGGAAATTATGAGAATACGGTGAAAGCCATTGAACGGATTAAAAATATATAACTGTATTTTGCAGGACCATGCCTTTGCCGGCATGGTCCTTTTAATGTTCCTGACATAGAGTTTTGTCAAAATATGACGATTCATTGACATTTTACACAGAATGTGTTAAGTTAATTTTAATAATGTTGTAATAAGTTCACAATACGCAGGAAGGAGAGGGAGACACAGAGGGATATGAAGCATAAGATAGCAAAGGGAACGATGGCAGCCGGACTGTCACTGGCATTCATTCTCGGAGTTTCCACATTCGCAGACGCCAAAGGCGATCAGTACCAGACCGGTCTTGCGGGATCTGCGGCAGCTATGGAACAGTACACAGAGTCAGACAGTTCAGCACCAAAGAAGAAAGTAAAAACACCTTCGGCTGCAGCAGCAGTGAAGAAGACGACAAAGACGCAGCATATTACAGAAGTTAAAAAGCAGGCGGCAGCGACTTCCGCAAAACCAAAAGTGACAGCAAAACAGCCGGCCGCGGCCGCGGTGCAGAAACAGACAAAAGAGCCTGAGTTTTCCGCTTCTTTTTACAGAGGAAAAGCAGCACCCAATGTACGCTCCGTACTGAACATCAGAAAGAAAAAGAGCATTTCCAGCCCTGTGGTCGGAAAGTTCAAAAAAGGAAACATCGGCACGGTATTGAAAAAGGGAAAAGAATGGAGCAGGATCCGTTCCGGAAAAGTGACCGGTTATGTGAAGAACGAGTATCTGATCTGGGGAAGTGATATCCACAGTTACGCTAAGAAACATAATTTTCCGAAACAAGCCGTCGTGAAAGTGGACACACTGAAAGTCAGACAGAAACAGTCTACCAAAGCAAAAGTTTTGACCCTGGTCTCCAGAGATGACAGCTACAAAGTTCTCGGAGAATCCGCAGAGTGGATCAATGTGAAGGCAGACGGAGACAAAGGCTATCTGGCAAAAGATTACGTCAGTCTTGGGTATTACTATACCAGTGCAAAGTCAACGGTGAAAAAACAAAAGCCGGCAAAGAGTACCACGAGTACAGAAAGAACAACCCAGAGCGAAAGACAGAATTCCTCTTCTCAGGAGAGCGGAGACAGTTCCTCAGGAACTACCCGTCAGCAGGTCGTGAACTATGCCCTGAAGTTTGTGGGGAATAAGTACCGCTACGGCGGAAACAGCCTGACAAACGGCACGGACTGTTCCGGATTTACTCAGCAGGTGCTTGGACATTTTGGCTACAACATCAGCAGAACATCCTATTCCCAGGCAAACGATGGACGCACCATCTCCATCAGCAGCGTCAGACCGGGGGATCTGCTGTTCTATAAACGGGGAGGCCGGATCAACCATGTGACCATGTACATCGGAAACGGTCAGGTCGTCCACGCGAGCAATTCCGCCCCATATCCAAGGGGAGGCATCAAAGTATCCAGTATGGGATACCGGACACCGTGCAAAGCAGTGCGCATCATTAACTAAGTGAGAGAAGATTATTTACATATACCAAGAAACCGCCGCGGTTCACAAATGTGAACCACGGCGGTTTCTCTGTAAAAAGCAAATGGAACCATCCAGTAAATATTATGTCCATTTTGACCGGTTTGGAGGCCTTGCATTCGAAGAGATGTTAGTTTTTCTTCTTTCAGAAAAGGCTCGGAGGCGGTGTGCGAAGCACAGTGAGGCTGTTTGAGCGTTAGCGAGTTCCGAACGGGCTGCCGGAGAGACTTTGCTGAAAGTTAGAAAATCTTACATCTCTGAGACAGCAAGCCGGAAAACAGGTCAAAATGTCACACATTAAACTTAAACACGATCACGTCTCCATCCTGTACGACGTATTCTTTTCCTTCCTGTCTCACCAGCCCTTTTTCTCTGGCTGCTGCGATGCTTCCGTTTTCAACAAGGTCATCATAGGAAACTACTTCGGCACGGATGAAGCCCCGCTCGAAATCCGTATGGATCTTTCCGGCCGCCTGAGGCGCCTTCGTTCCTTCTGTGATCGTCCAGGCCCTCGTCTCGTCTTCCCCTGATGTCAGATAACTGATCAGGCCAAGCAGTGAATAGCTGGCAGAGATCAGTTTGTCAAGGCCTGACTCACTAAGACCCAGATCCTCTAAAAATTCTTTTCGCTCTTCATCATCCAGTTCTGCGATTTCCTGTTCAATCTGGGCACAGATCACGAAAACACCGGCGTCTACATCTTTTGCATAAGTTCTCACTTCATTTACAAACTCGTTGGATGCGGCATCATCCATGAGATCATCCTCACAGACATTGGCGGCAAAAATCACAGGCTTGATCGTTAAGAGATTGCAGGAATCCAGGATTTCCTGTTCTTCTTCGTCATCGGTTACGAATGTCTTGGCCAGCTTCCCGTCCTCAAGATGGGCTTTTACCCGTTCCAGAAGTTCTACCTCCCGGGCGAGGGACTTGTCATTTCGGGAACCTTTTTTTGACTTGGCGATCCTTCTGTCAAGAACTTCGATGTCGGAAAAAATCAGCTCAAAATTGATGGTTTCGATATCGCGAAGCGGGCTGACTGAACCGTCTACATGGACGATATTTTCATCTTCAAAGCAGCGGACTACATGGACAATGGCATCGACCTCACGGATATTGGCCAGAAATTGGTTGCCAAGCCCCTCCCCTTTGGATGCTCCCTTGACGAGACCTGCGATGTCTACAAACTCGATAACTGCGGGAATGACTTTTTTTGAGTGATACATCTCAGACAGCACATCCAGCCTTTTATCCGGCACGGTAACGATCCCTACGTTCGGATCGATGGTGCAGAACGGATAGTTGGCAGACTCGGCACCCGCTTTTGTGAGAGAATTAAACAAAGTACTCTTACCTACATTTGGCAGTCCTACGATTCCTAATTTCATTGTGTATTGATTCCTTTCTTCATGTCTTTGCATAAATATAGTCCTGTGATCCAAGGACATTGATACAACAAGTCTACCATAAGAACCTTGAAAAGAAAAGAAAAATGGGATAAGATGAAACGACGGAAAGGAGTAATGCGATTATGGAAAATGAAATCCGGTTTCCATTTTTGGGCATTGTGTTCAAACATGTGGGAGAGGGCATCAGCATCGGAGGATTTGAGATCAAATATTACGGTATAGTCATTGCACTGGGATTTCTTCTGGGGATGCTTGCGGCGGCCAGAATGGCTAAGAAAAACGGAGTCAATCCGGATCTGGTCTTTGATTTCATCATCGCGGTGATGATTCCTGCTATCATTGGGGCGAGACTTTACTATGTTATTTTTTCCTGGGATTACTACAAAGATCATCTGACGGAGATACTGAATACCAGGAGCGGAGGCCTTGCCATTTATGGAGGGATTATTGCTTCGGTCATTGTGATGGTCATCTTCTGCAGAGTGAAGAAAATAGAATTTTTCAAACTGGCGGATATTGCGGTGCCGGGGCTGCTGATCGGCCAGATCCTGGGCCGATGGGGGAACTTTTTCAACAGGGAAGCATTCGGAGGCTTTACCAACGGGCCTTTGGCTATGCAGATCCCCACAGACTATTTCGTAAAGCACGGAAGACTTTCAGAGATTGTGGATGCCGGGCTGTATGACCAGGCTGTGTTTGTGGGAAGCGGAAGCCATATGAATACTTATATTCAGGTACACCCTACGTTTTTATATGAAGGGCTGTGGAACCTTGCACTGCTGATTCTCATTGTTATCATGTTCAGACACAAAAAATTTGACGGCCAGATGCTGGCAATTTATGCCATCGGATATGGAGTCGGACGATTCTGGATCGAGGGCCTTCGGACAGACCAGCTGCTGATCCCGGGAACACAAATCGCCGTATCTCAGGTAGTTGCGGCACTTTTTGCTGCCGGGGCACTGCTTGTCCTTCTCTATCAGTGGAAAAAACGGAAACATTAAAAGTGTAGAAAAAAACTGTTCACAGAAAAAATTCTGTGGACAGTTTTTTTATTTCTTGATTTTTTGTGGACAATCCATTAGAATGGAGACAGTAGTGGTGAGAAGTGGTGGATAGTGGGTAGAAAAGACCACAAAGTGTCACGACTGATCATCAGGTGGAGCGCACCCGGTTTGGGAAACGGCAGGTGATTACCATGTTCATGGGCGAATACAATCACACAATCGATGCGAAAGGCAGACTGATAATCCCCTCAAAGTTCAGAGAAGCACTGGGCAGTGAGTTCGTTCTTACAAAGGGATTGGATGGATGCCTATTCGTGTTTCCTATGAAAGAATGGGAGGCTTTTGAAGAAAAATTAAGAAGCCTGCCGCTGATCGATAAGAATGCACGGAAGTTTTCCAGATTCTTTTTGGCCGGAGCATCCACTTGTGAATTGGACAAGCAGGGCAGAATCCTGGTGCCGGGCACACTGCGTGAATTTGCACAGATGGATAAAGAAGTAGTTCTTACGGGCATGCTGGACCGTATTGAGGTATGGAGCAAAGAACAATGGCTTGAAAATAATGCTTATGACGATATGGACGATATTGCCCAGAGTATGCAGGAACTAGGTTTGAATATCTGAATGGAAGGAAAGACAAATGGATTTTGAACATGCATCTGTGTTGTTGGATGAAACAATAAGGGAACTAAAGATAAAACCGGACGGTATCTACGTGGATGGGACTCTTGGAGGAGGCGGACATGCCTTTCATGTCCTGAACAGACTCTCTGAAAAGGGACGATATATTGGCATTGACCAGGACGAGGATGCGATCAGGGCAAGCACAAAACGGCTTGCTCCGTTTCAGGATAAAGTTACGATTGTAAGAGATAACTATGTGAATATGCCGAAAGTGCTGAAGGATCTGGGGATATCCCGTGTGGACGGAATTCTTCTGGATCTTGGCGTTTCCTCTTTTCAGCTGGATGAGAAGGACAGGGGATTCACATACCGCGAAGACGTACCGCTGGATATGAGGATGGATCAAAGGCAGACTTTTTCTGCAAGAGACATAGTCAATGGATACAGTGAACAGGAGTTGTTTCATATTATCCGCGATTATGGAGAGGACAAGTTTGCTAAAAATATTGCCAAACATATTGCAGCAGAGAGAGAGAAAGCACCGATTGAGACAACAGGACAGCTTATTGAGGTGATCAAACATGCAATACCGATGAAGGTGAGGGCTGTGGGAGGACATCCTGCAAAAAGGACATTTCAGGCCATCCGGATTGAATGCAACCGGGAGCTGGAAGTGTTAAAGACAAGTCTTGACCAGATGATCGAGCTGTTAAACCCCGAAGGAAGACTGTGCATCATTACCTTTCATTCTCTGGAAGACAGAATTGTGAAACGGGCATTCAGAAAAAATGAAAATCCGTGTACCTGTCCGCCGAATTTCCCGATCTGTACCTGCGGAAATGAATCGAAGGGTAAGGTTATCACAAGAAAGCCGATTATACCGACCGAAGAAGAACTTATGAGGAACAAAAGAGCAAAAAGTTCAAAATTAAGAGTGTTTGAGAGAAAATAGTGAGGGGGAGAACAGCGAAGTGAATAAGACGAGACAAGAGCGATATGAATTTATTTACGGAAATACTGCGCGGAAAATGGAAGCGGCACCGGCAAAACCCGAGTATGAACCATCCAGGCAGCCGAAAAGGAAACCGGCAGTACGCACCAAAAGAAAGACAACACCTCAGACAAAAGCAAACCAAACAAAAGCTCTGGAATTTGATTTTGCGTTTATCAAAGCGCTGGCAGCAGGTATGGCTGTGATCGCACTGGTAAGCTTCTTCTATTTGTCGGAGCAGTCAAAACTGGAGCAGCAGCGGTCCGCAGTCTCTGCCAAGAAATCGGAGCTCAGCACACTGCTGGTCGAAAATGAGGATCTGAATCTGGAGATCGAACAGAGCATTAATCTTCCTGCGATCCAGGAAACGGCCATGAAGAAATACGGAATGAAGAAACCTGCGCAGAGTAAGGTAATTGCATATGACAGTAAGAATGTTGACTATGTGAGACAGTACAATAAAATACCCGATTCAAAGTAAGGAGCGGTTTTATTGAAAAAAAAGAAATATAAGAAGATCAAAAGAATAAACAATGCTATGAGAGTCAGGACTCTGTCTGTATCGGCTCTCATAGCAATTCTTTTTATTTGCCTTATGGGCCGGCTGGTTTATTTCAGTGTGGCAAAAAATAAGACATATGAAAAAAAAGTTCTGGCCCAGCAGAATTATCAGAGCCAGACCCTTCCGTACAAAAGGGGAGATATCCTCGACAGAAACGGAAACACGCTGGCTACCAGCCAGAAGTTATACAGTCTGGTCCTGGAACCGAAAAATATCCTGCGTACAGAGCAGACTCAGAAAAATGCTTTGAATGCACTGACCAAATATATGGACCTTGACCGGGATGATCTGCTGTCCTATATAAAAGACAACAAAGACTCTTATTACTCAGTGTACAAAAAAGACATGAAGTACAGTGAAGTAGCAGATCTGAAAGATTTTCTGAAATCGAAAAACGGAAAAAAGGTTGTGGGGATCACTTTTTCTGAAAAGTATGTGAGAAGATATCCCAATAAGAGTCTGGCAAGCCACCTTCTCGGGTTCGTATCTGACGGAAGCATTGGAACAACGGGGATAGAGCAGTATTATAACAGTACACTGTCCGGTGTGGACGGAAGAAAATACACGTATCTGAATGAGGAACTGGAACAGGATGACTCTATTGTCGATCCGGAAAACGGCAAAACACTTGTGTCTACGATCGACATCAATATCCAGAAAATAGCCGAAGACCGCCTGGAAAAGTTTGAAAAAAAATACGGCAGTAAGGGAAGCTCTATTCTGGTCATGGACCCGAACAATGGGGAAGTCCTGGGAATGGCCAACTCCAACAAATATGACCTGGAACACCCCAGAGATGAAAAAGGTCTGCTCTCGAAATATTCTCAGAGCCAGATCAATTCCATGACAGAAAAACAGAAGGTAAAAGCCTTTAATGAACTGTGGAAGAATCCGATCGTATCAAACAGTTTCGAGCCGGGATCTACCTATAAACCGTTTACGGTGGCAGGAGGACTGGAGGACGGGATTCTCAAGGGAAATGAACATTATTACTGCAGCGGTTACAAACAGGTGGGGAAATACAAGATTCACTGTTCTCACAGAGAAGGACATGGAAATCTGAGTCTGTCTGACAGCATCGCATATTCATGCAATGTGGCGCTGATGGATATTGCCTTTAAAGAAGGTAAGGATGTATTTGCAAAATATCAAAAAGATTTTAACTTTGGAGTAAAGACGGGGATCGATCTTCCGGGCGAAGCAGAAACCGCAGGCCTTCTGCACGGCGCAGACCAGATGACGAATGTTGATCTGGCTACCAGTTCCTTCGGACAGTCCTTTAACTGTTCTATGATACAAATGGCATCTTCTTTCAGTTCATTGGTCAACGGAGGCAGCTACTATAAGCCTCATGTGGTGAAGCAGACCAGGGATGACAAAGGAAATGTAGTGAGCAACAAGGAATCCGAACTGGTCAAACAGACGATCTCGGCTGATACATCCAAGAAGCTGCGCACTTATATGGAAGAGACAGTCGAAAAAGGAACCGGGAAAAAAGCACAGATCAAAGGCTACAGCGTCGGAGGAAAGACAGGGACCGCACAGAAAATTCCGAGAAGTGCAGGGACTTACATCGTCTCCTTCTGCGGATTTGCTCCCGTAGAAAATCCTAAAGTTGTTGTATATGTGGTCATAGATGAAATCCAGAAAGACTCACAGCTCAACACCGGACTGGCTGTTGAAATGGCGAGAGATGTATTAAAAGAATCACTGAAGGACATGAATGTGCAGAAAACGAAAAAGTAAAACATGTCATACTTGTTTCCTTGGATTCATATATTTTTATCAGTATGGATTCCGGAGTTTTTTATGAAAACAAGTTATAAACGAAGGATGCTTCTCATGGGCGGCATCTTTGCATTCTGTCTGATCTTTATGGCGGGAAGGCTTGGCTATCTGATGATCGGGCAGGCAGATAAGTATCTGGCGCTGGCCAAAGACCTGCACCAGAGAGAGCGGGAAATCAAGGCTCCCAGGGGAAATATTTATGACAGAAACGGGGTGAAGATCGCATCCAACAAAGCGGTTTACTCTATCTCTGTGATTCATTCCCAGACAAAGCAGAAAGAGAAAGTCGTATCGGTCCTTTCAAAGGAACTTCAGATAGATGAGTCAGAAATCAAAAAAAAGGTTTATAAAAATTCAGTTAGGGAAAAGATTAAGAGTAATGTAGATAAAGACGCAGCAGACCGTATCAGAAAATATGAACTTGCCGGCGTTAAAGTGGATGAGGATTATAAACGGACTTATCCTTATAATGATCTGGCTTCAAAAGTCCTGGGATTTACAGGAGGAGACAATCAGGGGATCGTTGGGCTTGAGGTGACGTATGACTCTTATCTGCAGGGCAAACCCGGAAGAATCCTGACACTGACGGACGGCGGCGGAAGAGAAATTGACGGTGCCTACGAGGAGAGAGATGAACCGGTAGCCGGCAATGACCTGTATACTACACTGGATGTGAACCTGCAGAACTATGTGTGGCAGGCATGTGAAAAGGTAAGGAAAGAAAAGGGAGCAAAACGGGTTTCCATGATTATCATGAATCCTCAAAACGGAGAGATTTATGCCATGGTCAACACTCCTGAATACAATTTAAATGAACCGTTTAAACTGAAAGGGAAAAAAGAGAACACCACAGGAAAGAAAAGACAGGAACTGCTGAACCAAATGTGGAGAAACACATGTATCAATGATACATATGAGCCGGGATCTGTCTTTAAGATTGTGACTGCAACCGCCGGTCTGGAACTTGGCAAAGTGAAAGTGACGGATCACTTCAGCTGTCCGGGATTCCGGATCGTGGAAGACCGGAAGATCCGCTGCCATAAAACCACGGGGCACGGCGCCGAGACCTTTAAGGAGGGTGTTATGAATTCGTGCAACCCGGTTTTTATGGAAGTTGGAGCCAGGGTAGGAGTAGACGGGATGTATACGATATTTCGCCAGATGGGCCTGTTTGAAAAGACCGGCATCGATATTCCGGGTGAGGCAAATTCCATTATGCATAACAAAAAGAATGTGGGAGCAGTGGAGCTTGCCACGATGTCTTTCGGGCAGTCCTTCCAGATTACTCCTCTGCAGCTGATGAGAGCTGCCAGTGCCGCAGTTAACGGAGGAACTCTGGTGACACCTCATTTTGGCATGAAGGCAGTGGATTCATCGGGAAAGACAGTGAAGACTTTTGAATTTGCGAAAAAGAAAAACGTGATTAAAAAAGAAACATCTGAGACAATGAGGGAGCTTTTGGAGGCAGTGGTGTCAGAAGGTTCCGGAAGGAACTGTAAGATCGAAGGATATTCCATTGGAGGGAAGACTGCGACCAGTGAAAAACTGCCCCGCGGAACAGGGAAATATATTTCCTCATTTTTAGGTTTTTCAAAGGCAGAACATCCAACCGTGATGGCTTTGGTCATGATCGACGAGCCGAAGGGCACTTATTATGGAGGAACCATCGCAGCGCCGGTGGTACGGGAGGTATTTAAAGTTGCACTTCCTTATCTTGGAATTTCCAAGGATTATACGGTTGATAAAACAAAGAAATAAAGATATACTGGAAAGATAAGAAAAACAAATGAGGTGAAAACATGAATTATAGTATCGTAAAACCTATTTTAATTGCATTTTTCGTCAGCGTGGTGCTGAGCCCGATGATGATTAAATATTTACAGAAGCTGAAATTCGGCCAGTTCATCCGGGGCGAGGGACCCGAGTCCCACCTGAAGAAGTCAGGGACCCCGACGATGGGAGGACTGATCATCCTGCTTGGCATCATTGTGGCTTCTCTGTTTTATGTGAAAGATTATCCGAACATTATACCGGTTCTCTTTGTTACCCTCGGATTCGGCTTCATCGGTTTTATCGATGATTATATCAAAGTCGTGATGAAGAGAAATCTTGGACTCAGGGCCTGGCAGAAGATGCTTGGACAGATCATTGTGACCGGAGTGTTTGCATACTATCTGATCAATCATACGGATATTGGAACCTCCATGCTGATCCCTTTTTCACACGGAAAATATCTGGAGCTGGGAGCACTGTTTGTTCCCGCTATCTTTATTATCCTGCTGGGAACTGTCAATGGGGCCAACTTTACGGACGGACTCGACGGTCTTGCATCCAGTGTCACTGTTTTGATCGCTACCTTTTTTACGGTTGTAGCCATCGGAGCGGGTATCTCCGGAAATGATCCGGGATTATGGCCCATCACTTGTGCCACGGTGGGGGCTTTGCTCGGATTTCTCGTGTTTAATGTTTACCCTGCGAGAGTATTCATGGGGGACACAGGGTCCCTTGCACTGGGCGGGTTCGTGGCTGCCACAGCGGTTATGCTGAGGCTCCCTCTGTTTGTACCGCTTGTGGCTTTTATCTACATGATCGAGGTATTGTCGGTTATGATACAGGTCGTTTATTTTAAGAAAACAGGGAAAAGAGTTTTTAAGATGGCGCCGATCCATCATCATTTTGAGCTGTCCGGCTGGCCGGAGACAAAAGTTGTTGCCATATTTGCCATCGTCACAGCAATCTTATGCCTGATCGGCCTGATCGCCATTTAGATAAGGAGCAGGAAATGACATTAAAAGATAAGAAGGTTTTAGTTGCGGGAGCGGGGAAAAGCGGAATAGGATCTGCCAGTCTCCTGATCCGTTCCGGGGCATCTGTCAGTCTGTATGACGGAAATGAACACTTGAAGGCACAGGATATTTATGACAAACTGGAGGGAAAAAAAGAGATTCCGCTGATTCTTGGAGAACTCACACCGGGAGCAGAGGAGGAGTTTGATCTCTTAGTACTTAGCCCGGGAATTTCTGTCAATGCTCCGGTATCAAAGCAGTTTATGGATTCCGGCAGGCCTGTCTGGAGTGAGATTGAACTCGCGTATCAGGTATCCAGGGGACAGATTGCGGCTATCACAGGCACGAATGGAAAGACAACGACCACAGCGCTGGTGGGAGAGATCATGAAGTGTTTTTACAGCGACGTGTATGTGGTTGGAAATATCGGAACACCGTATACGAGCGTTGCTTTGGATACAAAAGACGAAAGCGTAATTGTGGCCGAGATCAGCAGTTTTCAGCTGGAAACGATACAGGACTTCCGTCCTCAGGTTTCAGCGGTTTTAAATATTACACCGGACCATCTGGACCGGCATGGGACAGTAGAAGTCTATGCAAGGACAAAGGAATCCATTGGAAAAAACCAGACCGGAGATCAGGTTATGGTTCTGAACTATGAAGACCCAGTGACCAGAAATATGGCTGAGAGGGCAAACGCCAGGGTCGTATTTTTCAGCCTGGATCATGAACTGGAAGAAGGAGTCTATTTTAAAGACGGATCTTTCATGCTTGCAGAAAACAAAACAGTACAGACCATATGTACAGAAGCCGATATCAACCTTCTGGGCGGGCATAATTATGAAAATATTTTGGCGGCGATCGCGGTATCCCACTATATGGGGGTTCCGGCAGAGCAGATCAGAAAGGGAGTTTCTGGTTTTAAAGGAGTGGAACACCGCATAGAATATGTAGATACCATTAAAGATGTTGCATACTACAATGATTCTAAGGGAACCAACACCGACGCGGCCATCAAAGGGATCAAGGCCATGAACCGTCCCACGTTCCTGATCGGGGGAGGGTACGATAAGAAGGCAGAATATGATGACTGGATCGAGGCCTTTGACGGCAAAGTGAAGGAACTGATCCTTTTGGGCGCGACGGCGGAGAAGATCGGTAAAACAGCCGAAGCCCACGGTTTTTCCCGAATTGTATATGTAGATACTCTGGAAGAAGCAGTGGAGTATGCATCAAAGCATGCAGTTTCCGGCGATGCAGTTCTTTTATCTCCGGCCTGCGCAAGCTGGGGGATGTTCCCGAACTATGAGGTACGGGGCGACCGCTTCAAGGAGTATGTAAACAAATTAAAGGAGCGCTAAGATTTGAAAAAAAGCAGAGTCAGTGAAAAATACATGCCAAAGCGGCGTTATCTCGATTATCCGATGCTTTTTATCGTGATGTTTCTCGTGGGATTCGGCCTGGTTATGATCTTTAGTACAAGTTCATATAAGAGTACACTGAACTTTGGGAATCCGTATCACTGGCTCATCAGGCAGTGTTTTGCAGTTGGAGTGGGAGCGGTCTTTATGGCAGCACTCACATGGTTTGACTACAGGATTCTCAATGCAAAGATCATTGCCTATGGCTGCTATGGCCTCAGCGTGGCACTGCTGATCATCGTATTATTTATCGGTGCCGCTAAAAAAGGAGCTGTGCGCTGGATCTCCATCGGAGGATTCCAGTTCCAGCCTTCCGAAGTCGCAAAAATTTTCCTTGTGATCTATCTGGCATACATATTATCACAGAATGCCCATCGGATGCGTACGATGGCTGCTGCTGTAAAAGTTATCATCCGATGTCTGCCGATCATCGGACTGGTTGCCTATCAGAACTTAAGTACGGCGATCGTTTTGACGGCAATGGTCGGGGTCATGATTTTTGTGGTAAGTCCGAAAACCAAAGAGCTTCTGGGAATTGCCCTTTCAGGTGTCGCAGGATTAGTGCTTTATCTGACGTTTTCCAACAGTTACCGGAACGAACGTGTGGCGATATGGAAAAATCCGGAGACTCACCCGAAAGGACTTCAGACCATGCAGGCACTGTATGCCATCGGTTCCGGAGGCCTGTTTGGGAAGGGCCTTGGCCAGAGCATGCAGAAGATGGGGTTCATACCGGAATCCCACAATGATATGATCTTCTCGATCATTTGTGAGGAGCTGGGCTTATTCGGAGCTGTCTGTCTGATCCTTCTGTTTATGCTTTTAATATGGAGAATGCTTTTGATCGCTATGAATTCGGATGATCTGTTCGGGTCCCTGATCGTGATCGGATTTATGATTCATATCGGAGTGCAGGTATTTATAAACATAGCGGTTGTAACAAATACGATCCCTCCGACCGGTATCCCTCTGCCGTTTATAAGTTACGGCGGAACTTCAATCCTGGTCGTTATGGCGGAGATGGGGCTGGTTTTATCGGTATCCAGGAAAATACGCATGTAGAGGAACTGATTATGGATAAAAATGAAAAAATAATTACAATCAATCAGGCAAAAAAACAGCAGAAGGGCCCTGGGAATAAGAAAAAAATTATCGGCTGCATTGCCGGCCTGCTGTTTCTTCTCTGTATTATTTTATTTGCAGTATTCCAGACGAAAAAGATTGTCATAAAAGGGAACAGCCATTACACAGAGGGTGAGATAGCGGCCGCACTGAAGGACAATACATACACGGGCAACGGGCTGATCCTGTTTCTGAGAAATAAGATTGCGCCTGTAAAGACGCTTCCGTTCGTAGACTCTGTAACGATAACTCTTAAGGGGACGGATCAGGTGACGGTGCAGGTCAATGAGAAAAAACGGGCAGGGTGTCTGAACTATAACGGGAAATATGTTTATTTCGATAAGGAAGGCTATGCGCTGGAAATTTATGAGAAACACTATGATGATGTGCCGCTGGTCACAGGGCTGAATTATAAAAAAATTGCTCTCGGTGAAAAAATACCGGAGAAGAAGACTGCCGTATTTGAGCAGATACTAAAAATTACCATGGCCATCGACAAGTATGATCTTCCGGTAAGCCAGATCCATTTTAATGCAGAAGGGAAAGCCCTTCTGATCAGCGGAGATTTAACGATTAATCTGTGGAACAGCCGGGAGCTGGACTTGAAGCTTACAGAGCTTACAGGTATCCTTCCTAAGATGAAAGGCAAGAAGGGTACCATCTCGATGAAATATTTTACAAAGGACAATCCGGTAGCGATTTTCAAGAAGAAAAAGTAGTTGAAAGTTTAACTGAAAAACTGTATCATGTAAGAAGATAACATGAAATGATAATGTGGATGAGTATAAGAAAATTTGAGATAGAGATTGAAGGAGGAGCATCGTGGTCGAGATTATGCCGAATGTAGAAAGCACACAAGCCAGAATTTTAGTCATTGGAGTCGGGGGAGCCGGCAACAATGCAGTGAACCGCATGGTTGACGAAAATATACAGGGAGTGGAACTTGTAGGAATTAACACGGACAGGCAGGCCCTGTCTTTATGCAAGTGCTCTACGAAGATCCAGATAGGAGAAAAGCTGACCAAAGGTCTCGGTGCCGGTGCGAAACCTGAGATCGGAGAGGCAGCGGTGGAAGAAAACCGGGATGAGATCACACAGCTGGTACAGGGTGCCGATATGGTCTTTGTCACCTGCGGTATGGGAGGCGGAACAGGTACCGGAGCAGCACCGGTGATTGCCGAGATTTCAAAGTCTCTTGGTATTTTGACCGTCGGTGTTGTCACAAAGCCTTTTACTTTTGAAGGAAAGCCAAGAATGAACAATGCTGTCGCGGGAGTGGCGCGTCTTCAGGATCAGGTGGACACGATGATCGTGATTCCGAATGACAAGCTGCTTCAGATCTGCGAGAAGAAAACAACCATTCCGGACGCACTCAAAAAAGCTGATGAAGTGCTTCAGCAGGGTGTTCAGGGAATTACCGATATGATCTACAATCCTGGTCTTATCAATGTTGACTTTGCAGACATCCAGACGGTTATGCGCGATAAGGGTATTGCACACATCGGTATGGGTGTTGCGGATGAGGAATTGGAAGCAATCAAGGCAGCCATGGAAAGCCCGCTTCTGGAAACTACAGTTTCCGGAGCGACCGATATCATCGTCAATTTCTCAGGTGATGTGGGTATGCTGGAGGCACAGCAGGCAGTAGAGTACTTGAAGGATACGGCTGGACAAGAAGTCAACGTTATCTTCGGCACTGTCAACTCTGATATGGGTGACCAGATCAGCGCAACTATCGTTGCCACGGGGATCCAGTCTGAGGCAGGAGCCAGAGGAGCAGGATTTAAGAAGAAAAGCATTACTCCTCCTCCCGTTTTTTCCGGACAGCCTATCTACAGCAGTCAGCCGAAAAGTGAGCCTGCTGAAACAGCAGAATCTACATATGGGAGCAAAGAACAGGAGACTGCCAGTGTAGAGGATCATGATTCAAAGATCGTGATTCCGGAGTTTTTATTAAAGAGCAGAAGAAAATAAAATAAACGTGGGACAAGCCCGTATCTTGCCGTAAGGCAGGATACGGGTTTTTTTGTAGAATTAACGTATCTGCCACTTCTCTTTTTTGACAAAGTACGTGCACCTCTTTTTTTATAATAAGCTTATGTTTTTTTTGATGATGTTTTTGGAACAGTGGCTGGTCCTCCTGGGGCTGCTGCTTATTTTAAGAAGTTCGCTGAAATCACAGAGTTCTGTCTGGCGTATCCTGCTGGCATCAGCGGCCGGAAGCGGACTCGGGTGTCTGACGGCATGGGCGGCGGAAGGAAATCAGGCAGTCCAGCTTGGATTTCTCGCGGCAAGCATCGGAGCGACCTCCTGGCTTGCATTTCCGCTCTCTCTGAGAAAAAGTCTGATATGTTCCGGATATTTATTTGCACTCTCAGCCTTGCTGGGCGGACTGTGGAGCTTCGTGAAATACCGTTTATCTATCCATATCTGGATTTTCGGCTGTTTTGCGGCGTTTCTCCTCTTGGCTTTTTTGTATTGTGCAGTCTGGGAAAATATCAGGAGCCAGAAAGATTCCTTATACCAGGTATCATTTGAACTCCTTGGCAGGACGGTCAGAGTCACTGCCTATTTGGATACGGGGAATTTTTTATACGAACCTATAGAAAAGATCCCGGTTTCCGTCATGGAGGAACAGGCACTGAATCCATATTTAGATGAATCATTAACCATTTTAATAGAAAAACATAAGCTAAAAGATATAAGAATGATTCCATACAGGACGGTTGGCAGGGAAAACGGCCTGATGATGGGGATTCTTGTAGCTAATATCAGAATCAAGAATAGCAGCCAGACATGGATGGCAGAAAGAGGATTGATAGGACTGTCAGAGCACCCGCTTTCCCGGGACGGCCACTATCAGTTACTGCTCCATCCGGATCTGGTCAGATAAAGTAATGGGAGGTTGTACAGTGCTGAAACTTAATGTGACATGCCAAAAGAGGACTTTTTTAGCGAAAGGAAAAGAAATCCACTACATAGGGGGTGCAGAAATTCTGCCGGCTCCTCTGGAAGCAAAGGAAGAGGAGAAGATGATACATAAGCTCGGGACAGCGGAGGAGCCGGAAGCCAGGGCAAAATTAATTGAGCGGAATCTGCGGCTTGTAGTCTACATAGCAAAGAAATTTGACAATACAGGGATCGGTGTTGAAGATTTAATATCCATTGGGACGATTGGACTGATCAAAGCCATCAATACATTTAATCCGGCCAAAAAGATCAAACTTGCTACCTACGCTTCCAGATGCATTGAGAATGAAATTCTGATGTATTTGAGAAGAAATAACAAGACGAAGATGGAAGTGTCCATCGATGAACCGCTGAATGTGGATTGGGACGGAAATGAACTTCTGCTCTCGGATATACTCGGAACAGACGAAGACATTATTTACAGGGACCTGGAGCATGAGGTGGACAGGAAGCTTTTGCTGAATGCCATGAAGATCCTCTCTGACCGGGAGAGAAAGATCATTGAGCTGAGATTCGGCATCAACCAGAAGGATGGGGAGGAGAAAACACAGAAAGAGGTTGCCGATTTAATGGGAATCTCCCAGTCGTACATATCCAGATTGGAAAAGAAGATTATTAAAAGATTAAAGAGAGAGATGTCCCGGATGGGGTGTGTCTGATCAGTGAAAAAGAGAATGCCGCATGGGAGAAGTCCTGATGCGGCTTTTTCATTTCATAGAAAAGTTCTACGACCTTCTCTATGAAATACAAAATCTCCGAGGGCTGTCCACAGATGCGTAAGGAAAACTTTGTTTTACATGAAGACTCATGGAAAAATTTTCTGTGTGATTGGGTTTTGAAAATGAGCGGAATGATGTTATACTACTGACATAGAAAAAGGAGGAGACAAGTGAGAGTAAAAGGGGTAAAGAATAAACTTGCAGTATTTATTTCAGCAATCGTATTGGCTGCTGGAATTTCTTACATCAACCATGCTTCTGTTTTTGCGGAAGAAAAAAGTGCGGAAGAACATGATCCGGCCAACAGTTGGCGGTTTAAAGATGGAAAACCGGTAAAACAGCAGGAGCCGATAGGTCCATCTATGACGGCCAGAGGAGCCAGAGCGGTAGCTAATGCTTGGACAAAAGTAAATGGAGTATTCCTAAATTCTCTGGGTGACCCTATTCCAAATGCAACTGCAAGGGGCATTGATGTAAGCAAATGGAATGAAAAAGTTGATTGGGAAAAAGTTAAGGCAGATGGAGTGGATTATGCAATTTTAAAAATAGGATCCAGAAAGAATTCAACGGATCGGGATGATCCTACTTGGGCATATAATTCATCTGAATGTGAACGGATTGGAATGCCTTACGGGGCTTATATTTACTCTTACGCAACGAGTATAACAGATGCCAAAAAAGAAGCAGAATATGTAATACGATGCATAAAGGGGAAAAAGCTATGTTATCCGATATATTACGATATGGAAGATAATGTTCAGGAAGGATTGTCCAACAAAATTCTCGGGCAGATCGCGGTTACTTTTATAAATACATTATCGGATGCTGGATATAAGGATGTAGGGGTATATGCTAATAAGTATTGGTTTACTGAGAAGCTTACAAGTACTGTCTTTAATGAGTATCCAAGATGGGTTGCACAGTACAATTACCACTGTAATTATAGCGGAACTTATCATATGTGGCAGTGTACAGATTCTGGAAAGGTCAGCGGAATCGGTACGAATGTAGATCTGAATTTTAAAATAGGCTCATGGAACGTCAATGCACTGCAGACGATATCTGTTTCGTCAATAAAGCTGAATAAGACAAGCCTGAAGCTTAAGAACGGTTCTTCCTATACATTGAAAAAATCAATCGCGCCATCCAATGCTTCCAACAAAACGGTGACATGGACCAGTTCCAATAAAAAAGTGGCAGCTGTTTCTTCCAGGGGAAAGATCACTGCAAAGGGCGTGGGGAAAGCAACGATCACAGCGAAGACATCCAACGGGAAAAAGGCAGTCTGCAAGGTTACGGTACGGCCCAGGACGAACAAAATTAAAAAGCTTAAAAAATCGGGAAGGAAAAGCATTAAGGTTACCTGGTCAAAAGTTAGCGGTACTACAAAATATCAGATTTATATGTCAAAAAAGAAATCTTCCGGATATAAAAGGGTAAAAACTGCATCAGCTAAAACATTCAGTTTTACCAAAAAAGGACTGAAGAGAGGCAAACGTTACTATTTTAAAATACGTTCTTATAAAACAGTTGGAAAAACCAAGTATTACAGCAGCTACAGTCCAATCAAATCAATAAAAAGATAGGAATAAAAAGCAATAAAAAAGATCCTGAACAGGATCTTTTTTATTGCTTTTGAATATCGAAACTAAAGAATGATTTATTTAATGGTGACGGTGTTATCGTATCTCTGATAAGTATAGTTTTTAGATTTATATTTGTAGATAATCGTCAGGCGGTCCGGGCTGATGTATAAATACTGGACTTTACTAAAGTCAATGTCACTTCCCAAATAATGCATGAAGGAATCCTTAAAATCGGTATCTATGGTGGTACCCTGCTCATGGCTCCAGCCGGCTCCCGAAGAATAGATTACTTCACCATTTTTACTGTTGTTGTCAGCATAAACCTCCGCATAGGCAGAAGTAGCAGCGTTTGCGATCAGCTTTAAATCCGCATGGGCCGAGCGTTTGTTGGCTCTGTCTATGTACCCGGTCAGAGTCGGCACCAGCAAAGCGATCAGGATCGCCAGAATAACCAGCACGACGATTAATTCAACTAAAGTAAATCCTTTTTTGTTCCCTCTTAAACGATTCATATAAACCCCATCCTTTGTCGTTTGTTTTTTTTAATTATATCACAGGAGAATGAAAATTTATACCCACAGGCGGACAACTTGTGATATAATAGTCCTACAAATGTAGGATTATCGAAAGGGGACAGGGATGAAGAAAAGTTTTTTAAGAGCGGCAAAGAAAGTTTTCGCGGTACTTTTGACTGTCAGTTTGATGTCGGCTGCACTGCCGGTACTCGTAAACGGTAACCAATCAGAACCTAAACAGAAGGAAGGACAGGGAGCAGAGAACAGCTGGCGTTACAAAAACGGTACACCGATCTATCCCGGACAGTCTTTCAGCAGAGCTTCAAAACCATATTCAAATGCCTGGAATAAAGTCAACGGCATGTTTGTCAATGATCTGGGGAATCCGATTCCGGGCGCAGTGAAAAAGGGGATAGATGTCAGTCAGCATCAGGGAAAGATTGACTGGGAGATGGTGAAAGCATCAGGGATTGATTTTGCTGTTATCCGGTGCGCAAACAGCACATATGACGAAGATACTCAGTGGCAATATAATGTAAAAGAGTGTGAACGATTGGGTATTCCATATGGAGTATATATCTTTTCTCAGGCAAAAAACACGGCTCAAGCTCAGGCAGAAGCAAGATTTACTTTAAAATTATTAACCGGACATAAACCGAATTATCCTATATACATGGATCTGGAAGCTAATTCGATCAGTAATCTGTCAAAGAATCAATATAGTAAAAATGCAGAGGCATTTAAGGCTGTTTTAAAGACAGCCGGATATTCTAACATAGGTATTTACGCTAATACAAGCTGGTGGAAAGAAAAATTGACAAGTTCTGCATTTAATAAATATTCCAAGTGGGTTGCCCAGTGGGCAAGCAAATGCACTTATACAGGCAGCTATCAGATGTGGCAGTGCACCGACAGAGGCATAGTCAGCGGCATCAGAGGAAATGTGGATATAAACTTTCTGATCAGCAGCATTCCGGCAAAAAACATCAAACTGAATAAAAAATCCCTGTCGCTGAAGAAAGGTTCCTCCTATACACTGAGAAGTTACATAGAACCTAGGAACTCATATCCTTCAGTTCAGTGGTCCAGCTCCAGTTCGTCTGTGGCATCGGTCAGTTCGTCAGGCAAAGTGACGGCGAAAAAGGTAGGGACAGCGGTTATCACCGGAAGAACAGGAAACGGAAAAAAGGCTTCCTGCAAAATTACGGTGATCCCAAAGACGAATAAAATAAAGAAGCTGAAGAAGAGCGGATCAAAGGGGATTAAAATAAGCTGGTCAAAAATTTCCGGCGTGTCTAAATATCAGATTTACATGTCCAGGAAAAAGTCTTCCGGTTTTAAAAGGATAGCAACTGTATCTGCAAAAAAAGCATCTTACACAAAAGGCAAGTTAAAAAAGAAAAAAAGGTACTATTTTAAAGTCAGATCGTATCAGACTGTAAAGAAAAAGAAAATTTACAGTAAATTTTCTAAAGTAAAATCTCTTAAGCGGTGATCTAAAGATATTCCTCTTGTAAAAGTGGCTTCTTTAGTGTAGATTAGCCTTACAGTCATTAAACATCAGGAGGATAAAGATATGATTATTGCATTGATCGCACATGACAAGAAAAAAGACGAGATGGTGGAATTTGCAAAGAAGCATAAAGAAACATTAGCAAAATATGACTTGGTCGCAACCGGTACAACCGGAAAACGGGTAGAGGAAGCCACAGGACTTCCGGTGAAGAAATATTTGTCAGGACCGTATGGAGGAGACCAGCAGCTGGGAGGCAGAATTGCAGAGGGAAAGATCGGACTGGTTGTTTTTTTCCGGGACCCACTGACTGCACAGCCCCATGAGCCGGACGTGTCTGCACTGCTTCGTGTCTGTGATGTGCACAAGGTACCGGCAGTCACCAACACTGCGGCGGCAGAACTGATGATTCAAATGTTTTAAACTGTCAGGACTGAGTATTTTGACTTGAAAAATGACAGATCATAGTGTATATTTATTTTGAAAGCTGTGCGACTGGCGGATAGTGGAGAAACCACGGGGAGCACGGCAGCAGAAATGCCGGCCGCCTGGGCAACTTTTATTTAGTGTGCCCAGGCGGCTTATTTTTACATAAAAAAGGTCTGCGAACCTTTCGTATGGAATAAAAATCTCTCTGCGAAGCTGCACACAGATACAAAAGGAGGATACAGGACAATGAAGATGTTGTCATTAGAAAACGAGTTAAAAGGGAATTCATACCCTGGAAGAGGAATTGTGATCGGGAAGTCACCAAACGGGGCCTATGCAGTGACTGCATATTTTATCATGGGAAGAAGCGAAAACAGCAGAAACCGTGTGTTTATTGAGGACGGAAAAGGTATCCGGACACAGGCTTTTGATCCGTCAAAGCTGAGTGATCCGAGCCTTATCATCTATGCTCCGGTCAAGGTATTAGGAAATAAAACAATCGTGACCAACGGAGACCAGACGGATACGATCTACGAGCTCATGGATAAACAGCAGACATTTGAACAGGCATTGAGGACGAGAGAGTTTGAGCCGGATGCACCGAATTATACTCCGCGTATTTCAGGCATTATGCATGTGGAAAACGGAACCTACAACTATGCAATGTCTATTTTAAAGAGCAATAACGGTAATCCGGATGCATGTAACCGGTATACATTTGCCTATGAGAATCCGGTAAGCGGGGAGGGACATTTCATTCATACCTATATGCAGGACGGAGATCCGCTTCCGAGTTTTGAGGGAGAGCCTAAATTAATCGGCTTAGACGATGATATTGATGCGTTTACAAGCCGTGTGTGGGAAAGCCTGAATGAAGACAACAAAGTATCTCTGTTTGTGCGCTACATTGATATCAAAACAGGAGAATATGAAACAAGGATCGTGAACAAGAATCAATAGGAGGAGACCATGAAGGAATTAGAATTAAAATACGGATGCAATCCGAATCAGAAGCCGTCAAGAATTTACATGGAAGACGGTGAACTGCCGATCAAAGTGTTAAGCGGCAAACCGGGATATATTAATTTTCTAGATGCATTAAACGGATGGCAGCTGGTGAAGGAACTAAAAAAAGCGACCGGGCTTCCGGCGGCAGCTTCCTTTAAGCACGTCTCTCCTGCAGGCGCTGCGGTAGGGCTTCCGATGACTGATGTGGAAAAGAAGATTTACTGGGTAGATGACATGGATATGGAATTTACTCCTCTTGCCAATGCATATGCCAGGGCGAGGGGGGCTGACCGTATGTCTTCCTTCGGAGATTTCATTTCACTTTCCGATGTGTGTGATGCGGCAACAGCCAAAATTATAAAAAGAGAGGTGTCTGACGGGGTTATCGCACCGGGATATGACGCAGACGCTCTTGAAATTTTAAAAGAAAAGAAAAAAGGAAACTATAACGTGATCGAGATTGATCCGGATTATGTGCCGGCTCCGGTAGAGCGCAAGGAAGTGTTCGGTGTTACTTTTGAGCAGGGCAGAAATGAACTGAACATTGACAAGGATTTCTTTAACGATATCGTGACAGAGAATAAGGAACTGCCTGACTCTGCTAAAATTGACCTGGCGATTGCAATGATCACATTAAAGTATACCCAGTCTAATTCCGTATGCTACGCAAAGGGCGGACAGGCCATCGGCATCGGTGCGGGACAGCAGTCCAGAATCCACTGTACCCGTCTGGCAGGACAGAAAGCGGACAACTGGTATCTGCGCCAGGCTCCGAAAGTCATGGGACTTGAGTTCGTGGACGGTATCCGACGTGCGGACCGTGACAATGCCATTGACTTGTATATCGGAGACGACTATATGGATGTTTTAGCCGACGGGGCTTGGGAAAATATCTTTAAAGTAAAACCGGAAGTGTTTACGAGAGAAGAAAAGCGTGAATGGCTGGATCAGATGACGGGTGTGGCATTGGGATCAGATGCGTTTTTCCCGTTTGGCGATAATATCGAAAGGGCACACAAAAGCGGCGTTTCTTATGTGGCTGAGCCGGGAGGCTCCATCAGAGATGACCATGTCATTGCCACATGCAATAAATATAACATGGTGATGTGTTTTACGGGAATCCGTTTATTCCATCATTAGAAGATATAAGAAGGAGAGAAATCAAGCAGGTTTCTCTCCTTCTGTATTATAGGGTCTGGCAGTAAATATGAATGGCCTTTGAGACGAAGCGGGCGGTTCCCTCTCCGCCGGCACGGTCTATAGACTCTTTCATCCTGTCATCACAGACGTACATTTCGCCCAGAGAGGCCAGAATATCGTCTGTACAGGTATAATATTGATCCGTAATAGACTGTTTGAGGAGCTCAACCTGGTGCATCACCGGTTCGGAGGCCGGGTCTTCGTTTATGAGACGGCCAAATTCCGCAAAGTTTGCCATAAACTTGGTATTCATGACCTTCCAGTCCTCCTCTGTATAAGTTTTTGCTTTCTGCTCATATTCACGGAAAGCATCGGTACCGCCCCAGCTTTTTCTGGCCTCGGATTTATAGCTTTCCAGCGTTTCTTTGTTCAATGTCTGATAATTCAATGATTCCACTCCTAACTTTTGAATTCCAAGAGCGAAGTCGATCAGATGTTCCAGCCGGTCCTTTTTAAGCCTCAAAAGCTGTATCTGCTGATCTAATGCTTTTTGGCGGTCAAAATCCGGACGGTCCAGGATCTCTCTGATGTCCTTTAAAGAGAATTCAAGTTCCCGGAACAGTAAAATATGTTGAAGGCGTTCCAAAGCTTTGGTGCCGTACAGCCGGTAGCCAGCCTCCGTGACACGGTCGGGACATAAAAGTCCGATCTCGTCATAATAGTGGAGAGTGCGCACACTGATACCGGTTAATCTGCTTACTTCTCTTACTGTTTTCATCTTGGTCTCCTCCTCCTGGTAAGTACAGAATAGCCTATCACGCTGCGTGAGAGTCAAGAGATAAAATAGATTAAAGGAATTCTGTCATGTGTTTGCGGTACCAGAGCGGCATCATGGTTCTCTGACAGCGGGGATTTTTTCTGGCTTCTACACCGATCGTCTCAAAAAATACTTTCCAGAGATCTGTGTAAAGATCAGAAATCTCAGAGGTCTTCAGACGGTTTAATTCATCCTCTGAGAGGGTGGTCATATAGTAATCATGATCACAGGGATGAACGACGGCAGTTTTCCGGTTATCGTCGATGATCATCCAGTTCTCTGAGGGCATGCGGTCCGTAAACTGGGGAGCCAGGATGGTCAGGACATCACACTTGGGTTCAATATGGGAGATAAGAACATGATCTATTTCGAAAAAACGCAGAAACTCCCGGAATAAGTGAGCTTCATTCATAACTTTACGGTCCAGTTCAAACAGATTCATCACAGCAGGCTCCTGCAGCATATTGACAACGGAAGGCCCATAGTGAAACCCATAGATCAGGAACCGGTAGATGATATCCAGTTTTTCTTCCTGAAAAGACATAGCAGCGCGGTATACCATCTGATAGGCACGAAAAGAGATCTTTTTTTGGATGGAACGGATGACACTGGCGGTCTGATCGGGATCGTGATCTACATGGCGGTAATCACAGAACAGTTCCAGATTCCCTATGGGTTCAGTTTTTAATTGGATGTTTTTGTGGCCTAAGCGGGATGCCCAGGCAGTGTATATACAGGACATCATATCCTCAAACGTATCTTTGCAGGTGAAAATGGTCATGCGTTTTCTCCATTATTTTCAGTCGGCCGTTTTTCAGGCAAATATTAAAACTGTTACTGTTTTTTATATTTGTCCGCTCAGAGACTTGCAGGTATCTTCGGCTGAGGGGGCCGATACAAAATTCTTATCGTCAAACAGGGACAGCTGTTCATAGGTCTGGGGATGATCAATCTCCCAGGACTTTTTGTAATCCTCTCCGATCAGCTGACGGGTGATGAAGTTCTCCTCGATCGGGATATGAAACATCATCTTTCCGTTACAGGTTATAAAATACTTGGCCCGTTTCAGGACGATCCCCATCTTTTTCAGGTTTTCAAATGTCAGGGAGCGCTGTCGGCGGCTCTTGACAATACGGTAGGCGGATTTGGTGCCGATGCCGGGAACTCTCAGAAGATCTGCGTAGCTGGCGCGGTTGATCTCCACAGGGAAAAGCTCCAGGTGCCGCAGTGCCCAGTCGCACTTGGGGTCCAGCATGATATTGAAGTTGGGCCTGTCAGTACTCAGCAGTTCCTCTGCATGAAAGCCGTAAAACCTCAGCAGCCAGTCGGCCTGATAGAGACGATGTTCCCTTAACAGAGGAGGGGCGGTATCCAGGGAGGGAAGGCGGGAATCTTCATTGAGCGGGACATAGGCTGAGAAGAAGACACGTTTCAGATCAAACTTCTGGTACAGCTGCTGAGTGACAGAAAGAAGCTGAAGATCATTCTCTGCGGTAGCTCCAACGATCATCTGAGTGCTCTGCCCGGCGGGGACAAAGGGTGCATTCTTGTCCTTAGCGGGCGGGAGGAAAGAGTTTGATGCCAGCTGTCTGTGCTCCCCGATGCGGCCGGATCGGACATCATCGAAGATCGTGTGCTTTAGACTGCGGTTGCCGCCGAAGCGTTCCATCATAGGGTCCTTGCCGATGGACAGCCGGTGATCTGCGATGCCGGAACGGATCTGTTCCATGGGTTTTAAGATCGTTTTCTGTGTCTTGTGAGGGGCCAGATCCTTCAGTCCTTCCGGTGTGGGCAGTTCCAGATTAATGCTGACGCGGTCCGCGAGATATCCGATGGATTCCAGAAGTTCTTCCGGCGCTCCGGGAATGGCTTTCACATGGATATAGCCGTTGAAATGATACTGATTTCTTAACATAGACAGTGTCCGGCACATGAGTTCCATCGTATAGGAAGGACTCTTTACCACACCGGAACTTAGAAACAGCCCTTCGATATAGTTTCGGCGGTAGAACTCGATGACTAAGCGGCAGACTTCTTCCGGGGTGAACGTAGTGCGCACCCGGTCATTGGACGAGCGGTTTAAGCAGTACCTGCAGTCGTAGATACATTCATTACTTTGAAGTATCTTTAAAAGGGAGACACAGCGGCCGTCGGATGCAAAGCTGTGGCAGATGCCTGCAGCCACTCCGTTGCCCAGTTTTCCCTTTTCACCTCTGCGGTCGGCTCCACTGGACGTGCAGGCTACGTCGTACTTGGCTGCGTCTGCTAGAATTGTTAGCTTCTCCTGCAATGACAGGGAAGGACTGATAGTTTCCATAATCCACCTCACAATATCGAATGTTTGTTCTCTTATTCTAGCATAGTGCCATATAAAAAGCAAGGAGGAAAAGAACAAAAGTTCGGGTGAAAAGAAGTTGCGGCAATGTATTGGTAAATGGTATTATTATACTTAACGGAAAAACAATTCAGAAGGATGAGGGTTTGTATGAATCAAAAAAATAAAACGAAGCTCGGCAAGGCAGCGTTGTTCGGTTCTGCACTGATATGGGGCAGTTCCTTTTTTATTATGAAAAATACCATTGCCAATGTCCCGGAAAATTTTCTGCTTGGGACAAGATTTTTAGCAGGGGCATTGCTCTTGTGTATCTTTTTTCATAAGAGACTGGGGAAAATAGATAAAAGTTACTTTAAGACAGGATTTGTGCTGGGAGGATTTTGGTTCTGGGCTTACTGGTTCCAGACCGAAGGACTGTATCACACGACGCCCGGAAAGAATGCATTTTTAACGGCGATCTACTGTGTGGCAGTCCCTTTTGTCACATGGATATGGCAAAAGAAGAAGCCTACAAAGCAAAACTTCCTGGCCGCATTGATCTGCATTACGGGTATTGGACTGATTTCACTGGATGGGAACCTTAGTATAGGAATCGGTGATGGATTGACTCTGGTGGGAGGCCTTTTATTTTCCCTTCATATTGCCTATCTTGGCATGAAAAGCGGTCAGAAAGATCCGGTGCTGCTGACGATCGTGCAATTTTTATTTGCTGGACTCTGGGGTGCAGGGATTTCTGTATTTACCGAAGACATCAGTGCTATCCACTGGACGGTCGGACAGGCAGGAAGCCTGGCCTATCTGGTGATCATGTGTACGGCTGTGGCTGTTACCTTTCAGAGTATAGGGCAGAGCCGGGTGAGTTCATCTTCCGCATCTCTGATCCTGAGTCTGGAGTCCGTGTTCGGTGTGCTTTTCAGCGTGATTTTTTATGGTGAGAAGGCGACGGTGAAGATCCTGATCGGTTTTGCCCTGGTGATGGCGGCGATTTTGATCTCGGAGACGGATTTGGGCAGAAAGTCCGGGCACACCGAAAATAATGATAAAAAACGCATTAATAAGAAAACAGCAAATGTGGTATAATTTATCATGAACAGTGAAATATTTTCCGCCTGTGTACACGGCGGATCAAGTATAAAATAAAGAACGAATTTCGGAGGCTATGATGAAGAATTATGAATTGGTAAAAGAAGAACAGATTAAAGAACTGAATGGAACCGGGTATGTGTACCGCCACAAAAAGACAGGGGCCAGGGTTGTGGTAGTATCCAACGAAGATGACAACAAGGTATTCCAGATTGGATTTAAGACACCGCCGAAGGATGACACCGGAGTTCCTCATATCATGGAACACTCTGTACTCTGCGGTTCCAGGGAGTTTCCATTAAAAGACCCGTTTGTGGAACTGGTCAAAGGGTCCCTGAACACATTTTTGAATGCAATGACCTATCCGGATAAGACGGTATATCCGGTGGCAAGCTGCAATGACAAAGACTTTTTTAATCTGATGCATGTGTATTTAGATGCGGTATTTTACCCGAATATCTATACGAAACCCGAAATCTTAAAACAGGAGGGATGGCATCACTCTCTTGAATCAGAAGATGCGCCCGTAATCTACAACGGCGTCGTTTACAACGAAATGAAGGGTGTGTTCTCATCCCCGGACCAGCAGCTGGCGCGTCTGATCCAGAAGTCCCTGCTCTCAGACACTCCGTATGGATTTGAATCCGGAGGCGACCCGGAAGCGATCCCGGAACTCAGCTATGAGCAGTTTTTGGATTTCCACAGGACTTACTATCATCCGTCCAACAGCTATATTTATTTATACGGAGATATGGATGCGGAAAAGTACCTGACATTCATAGACGAACATTATCTGTCTGATTTTGAAAAGAAGCAGGTGGACACATCCTGGAAGCCCCAGGAAGCCTTTAAAGAAGTAAAGAGAGTGGAGGCAGTATATCCGGTCAGCGAGCAGGATGAGATACAGAACAAAACGTTTCTCTCCTATAATGCAGTGATAGGGACAAGTCTTGATAAAGAACTGTATATCGCATTTCAGATTCTTGACAGGGCACTGTTCTCTATGCAGGGCGCGCCGGTGAAAAAGGCTCTGATGGAAGCCGGGATCGGCAAGGACATCAGCAGTTCCTATGACAATGGGATCGAACAGCCTGTGTTTTCCGTGGTGGCCCAAGAGGCAGATGAGGAAAAAGAGGCAGACTTTGTGCGCATCATCGAGGACACCCTGCGTAAGATTTCTAAAGAGGGGATTCAGAGACGAAGCCTGGAATCTGCACTGAATTATTATGAGTTCCAGTATAAAGAGGCTAATTTCGGCAGATTTCCAAAGGGACTGATGTATGGACTTCAGATGTATGACAGCTGGCTCTATGACGATCATGAGCCGTTCATGCATATCAAGACCAACGATGTGTTTGAGTTTTTGAGAAAACAGCTGGACGGAAGTTATTTTACGGATTTGATTGAAACTTATCTTCTGTCCAATACACATAAATCCATTGTGGTGCTGAAGCCGGAGAGGGGCCTTCAGAGCCGGAAGGATCAAGAAACTGCGCAGAAGCTGAGAGAATATAAAGAAAGTCTTTCAAAAGAAGAGATCGGTAAGCTCGTTCAGGCTACAAAAGAGCTGAAAGAATATCAGGAGGCGGCAACTCCGAAAGAGGACATTGAAAAGATCCCGCTTCTGGATATTAAGGATATCAAGAAGGAGATCCGGCCTCTTTGCAATGAAGAAGTATCAGTGGACGGAGTTAAGGTGATCTGGCATCCATATTTTACAAATGGTATCTGCTATCTGAAGATCGTATTCGACATGTCAGAGGTTCCGGCAAGGCTCGTGCCTTATGTGTCTCTCATGTCAGAAGTATTCCGAAGCGTAGATACTAAGAAGCACAGCTACTTTGAGCTTGGAAATGAAATCGGTATTGAGACCGGAGGCATGGTGACGACGATGGACGTTCTGCCGGCCGGTGCTGAAGGTGTAAAAAGTTATTTTGTCATCAGGACAAAGTGTTTTTATGAAAATGCAAAAAAGGCATTTGAACTCATGGAAGAGATCCTGTTTGAGAGCAAACTGGAGGACAAGAAACGTCTGAAAGAGATCATCGGGCAGATTTACACTAATATGAAGACAGATCTTACACAAGCCGGACACAAAACGGCATCCAACCGCGCCATGTCCTATTTTTCTCCTTATGCAAGGTATAAAGAACAGATCCAGGGCGTTTCCATGTTTGAGTTTGTAAAGGACTGGTATGAATCCTTTGAGCAGGAGAGCGGAAAGATCATTGACAGCATGAAAGAGGCGTGCAGATATATTTTCCGGAAGGAACATATGATGGTGAGTTACACAGGAAAAGAAAAAGAACCGTCCTTTATGGAAGATGCGTTGCACAAGTTCTCAGCACGCATGTTTACCGGCGAATTAGCCAAAGAGGAGACAAAAATTCTTCCGGAGAAAAAGGAGGAAGGCTTCGCTACGGCGGGCGGTGTCCAGTATGTGGCCTGTGCAGGAAATTTTGCTGAGCAGGGTTATGAATATACGGGAGCCTTAAATGTTCTCCAGGTAATCTTTTCTTACGAGTATCTCTGGCTTAATATCCGTGTAAAAGGCGGAGCCTACGGATGCATGTGCAGCTTTATGCCTCAGGGAGACAGTATGTTTGTATCCTATCGGGACCCGAATCTCTTAGAGACTTACCAAGTCTACGAAAATGCGGCTGATTTTGTGGAGCATTTCGATATCGATGACCGTGACATGGTAAAATATATCATCGGAACGATCAGCAATATGGATACCCCGCTGGAGCCGGATGATCTGGGAGAGAGAAGCTTCCAGGCTTATCTTCTTGGAAGGACAGAAGAAGAACTTCAGAAGTACAGAGACCAGGTGCTGTCCTGCAGTCAGGAGACGATCCGTTCGCTGGCACCGTATGTGCGCTGTGTGGTGGATGCGGGGAATAATTGTACTATCGGAAATGAAGATAAACTGAGAGAAGCTGAGGATAAATTTAAAGAAATCAAACACGTATTTTAGGAAGGAATTTTATGAACACAGGAATGAAATCGGGATTTGTGACATTGATCGGCAGGCCAAATGTGGGGAAATCTACGCTGATGAACCAGCTGATTGGACAAAAGATCGCGATCACCTCGAAAAAACCCCAGACAACCAGGAACAGAATCCAGACCGTATTCACCGACGACAGGGGACAGATTGTATTTTTGGACACTCCGGGGATCAACAGGGCAAAGAACAAGCTCGGCGACTATATGCTGAAAGTCGCCGAGAGGACTCTTAACGAGGTGGATCTTATTTTATGGCTGGTGGAGCCGACTACCTTTATCGGAGGCGGAGAGCGCTATATCATCGAACAGCTGGGCAAGGTGAAGACCCCGGTTATCCTGGTGATCAACAAGACGGACACGGTGAAGGACGAAGAGATCTTAAAAGCGATCACCACCTACAAAGATGTATGTGAATTTGCAGAGATCATACCGGTTTCCGCGCTGAAGGGACAGAACACGGATGATGTCACAGACAGCATTTTCAAATACCTTCCGGAGGGGCCGATGTTTTTTGATGAAGATACAGTCACGGACCAGCCGGAGCGGCAGATCTGCGCGGAGCTGATCAGAGAGAAGGCGCTGCGTCTTCTGGATCAGGAAATTCCGCATGGGATTGCGGTAGTCATCGACTCCATGAAAGAGAGAAGACACGGCCATATCATCGATATTGATGCGATGATCGTGTGCGAGAGAGACTCTCATAAAGGAATCATCATCGGAAAACAGGGCAGTATGTTAAAGAAGATCGGAAGCCAGGCCCGGATGGAGATGGAAAACCTTCTGGATATCAAAGTGAATCTTCAGCTGTGGGTGAAAGTGAAAAAGGACTGGCGTGACAGTGACATGCTTCTCAAAAATTACGGGTACAACAAGAAAGAAGTATAAAAAATGGGTCAGGAGATCAAAGTAACCGGTCTGGTACTGAACGCCGGAAATATCGGAGAATTTGATAAGAGAGTCACGCTTCTCACAAAGGAACGAGGAAGGATCACGGCGTTTGCGAGAGGGGCGAAAAAAGCCACCAGTCCATATGCCGCGGCCTGTCAGCCTCTGACATTCGGAGAGTTTTCACTGTATGAAGGAAGAAGCTCCTTTAATCTCATGTGGGCAGATGTAGGCCATTATTTTGAGGGCGTCAAGGAAGATCTTCTTTTGGTTTCCTATGGCAGTTATTTTTGTGAATTTGCATCTTATCTTACAAGAGAAAACAATGATGAAAAAGAGATTCTGAAGCTTCTTTACCTGAGTCTTAGAGCACTTGAAAAAAAGACCATAGATCCGAAGCTCATACGCAGAGTGTTTGAAATTAAACTCATGGCTCTCTACGGACAGGGAATGGAAGTCTTTTGCTGTACACAGTGCGGCAGCACAGAGGACCTCAGCTGTTTTGACAGCAGTGCGGGAGGGATTCTCTGCTCAAACTGCAGAAAATCCGGAGGAAGAGCGGTACATATATCCGGATCTGCGGTATATACGCTTCAGTTTATTTTAAGCAGTCCCCCGGAGAAGCTGTATACGTTCAGGGTTTCTAAGGAAGTTTTGAAGGAACTTGATTCTGTCAGCGAGTCATTTTTAAAACAGTATGTCAGCCATCATTTCAAGTCTCTGGATTTTTTGGAACTGCTTTGACTTTTTTAGCTTATCTCTTGAAAAAAGAGGGGTTACACGCTACAATAGAACAGATTATAGGAAATGAAGAAACGGTGAGGTAGAAACAATATGGAATTAACAATGGAGAAAATCGTAAATTTAGCAAAAGCCAGAGGTTTTGTGTACAGCGGATCTGAGATTTACGGCGGATTGGCAAATACATGGGATTATGGAAATCTTGGCGTGGAGCTTAAAAACAATGTAAAAAAAGCATGGTGGAAGAAATTTATTCAGGAAAGCCCGTATAATGTAGGTGTGGACTGTGCGATACTTATGAATCCGCAGACCTGGGTTGCTTCCGGACATCTGGGCGGGTTTTCCGACCCTTTGATGGACTGTAAAGAGTGCCACGAACGTTTCCGCGCAGATAAGATCATCGAAGATTATATGGATGAACACGGCATGGAGATTGAGGGCGGCTCTGTGGACGGATGGACCAAAGAAGAGATGGTGGATTTTATCAATGATCATGACATCGTATGCCCGTCCTGCGGAAAGAAAAATTTTACGGATATCCGTGAGTTCAACCTGATGTTCAAGACATTCCAGGGTGTGACAGAAGATGCGAAAAATACAGTTTACCTGCGGCCGGAAACAGCTCAGGGTATTTTCGTCAACTTTAAAAATGTGCAGAGGACATCCAGGAAGAAGATCCCGTTCGGTATCGGACAGGTCGGAAAATCTTTCAGAAACGAGATCACTCCTGGAAACTTTACGTTCCGTACAAGAGAGTTTGAGCAGATGGAGCTGGAATTTTTCTGTGAGCCGGATACAGACCTTGAGTGGTTTGCTTACTGGAAAGATTTCTGTATCAACTGGTTAAAGACACTGGGCATCACCGATGACCAGATGAGAGTCCGTGACCATGGAAAAGAAGAACTGTCTTTCTACTCCAAGGCAACTTCAGATATCGAGTTTTTATTCCCATTCGGATGGGGAGAGCTGTGGGGAATTGCTGACCGTACAGACTATGACCTGACACAGCATCAGAATACTTCAGGGGAAGATCTGACTTACTTTGACGATGAAAAGAAAGAGCGCTACATTCCATATGTAATCGAGCCGTCTCTTGGAGCCGACCGTGTGACCCTTGCGTTCTTATGTGCCGCTTATGATGAAGAAGAACTGGAAGGCGGAGACAAACGTACCGTTCTTCGTTTCCATCCGGCTATCGCACCGGTGAAGATCGGGGTGCTTCCTCTGTCCAAGAAATTAGCTGAGGGGGCAGGGAAAGTTTATGAGACGCTTGCGAAATACTACAACTGTGAGTACGATGAGCGCGGAAATATCGGAAAGAGATACAGAAGACAGGACGAGATCGGAACACCGTTCTGTGTGACATACGATTTCGATTCTGAAGAAGACGGAGCAGTAACCGTCAGAGACCGTGATACAATGGAACAGGAACGGGTGAAGATCGAAGATCTGAAAGAATACTTTGAGAAGAAATTTGACTATTAAAAACTATCAAATAATTGGACCGGCGGGATTTGTTATCCAGCCGGTTTTTCTATTCTGTCAATATGGATTCTGCACGATCATGCAGGAATCAACTTACATGGATTTTTGATACGCCAGACGTTCACTGCCGTCGTTCAGACAGATGATCCCACAGTATGAGAAACCATTTTTTTTGAGCAGATTCTGCATGACCTTGTTGTCACGGTGGGTATCGATCTTTAAATTTCCGCACTGTTCCAGAGCCCAGGAAAGACAAAAAGAAGCGCATCCTTTCTGTGTTGTTTTGGAAGCAAGTCTGTGTACAACACCGTAAGGGCTTTCATTTCTCCATTTACCGTCATAAATTTTTTTATAAGAAAAATCTTGCCCCATTTTATAAAAAAAGACAGCTTGTATTTGTTCGTTTTCTATGCATACATAACTATTTCCAGCTTCTATATCCATGCGGATCATGGACTCTTCCGGATAATGTTCTCCACATTGATCCGGGTTTCCGTGCTGTTTCATAAATAGCCTGGCACCAGAATAGAGAGCCATGATTTCATTCAGCTGTTCGATTCTGGATTTCTGGATTTTCATCATAGATTCCTTTCCCTTTAAAAAGTAATAAATTTGGTTTTGTGTATCTTTTGATGCAGACAAATCATGGGGATGAATTTATAATTCTAGATACAGTCCGGCCGGTTCAAAGAGTTTCCAGCGAACAGTATTCCGTTAGTGCAGGCAGATCCCTGATCTCTATCTGTTTCCGGCGGGTGAGAATAATTTCCTGCTCCCGGAGCTGTGAAAGACCGCGGGTTACATGGATACGACTGATTCCAAGAAGATCGGAAAGATCATCCTGCGTCATGTCGATGTACAGATCCGGATGATCCGTCTCGTTTCCTGTGAGCAGGTAAAGCAGATTGCACAGGCGGGTTAAGGAACTGTTGTATTCCTGATGTGCTGTTTCATAGAGCAGACGATTTACATACGTGGAATACCAATCTACAATATTGGCGCTCAGCTGAGGATTTGTCTCAAACATCTGCCGGAATTGCTCTTTTGTAAATTCCAGAACGTTCATATCCGAAACGGCTGTAGTTATGAGAGATTGTTCAATTTTATAGTCATGCTGGTGATAACCAGGGAACACGGTACCCTCCCCGTGGAAGGATATAATTTTCCTGTGGCCGTTTTCGTGTTCCATATAGTTTTGGGCAGCGCCTGAGATTATGTAATGAATTCTTTGGAAGGGTTCGCCGCTCTCCCACAGAAATTCACCCTTTCGAAAGAAACGTTTTTTATGAGGCTGAGTGAGAAAGTAACTGTAAAACTGTTTGAAATCATTGGCAAAAAAGTACCGAGGGGTAAGCATACGAAGACCTCCTTTTGCTCAAAGTGGTTTTTTTATTTTAACACTTTTTTGCTAATGTATCAAAAATGATTGATGAGTCAAAAGGAAGGAGATTAAAAAATGAAAAAAGTAAAAATTACAGTCCTGAGAACCATGTTTAATGAGGACCTGGCTGCCGAGTACGGTACAGAAGGGCTTGCAGCATGTCCTTTTCACAGGGAGGGTCAAGTGTTTTACGCCGACTATGCAAAACCGGAAGGACTCTGCGATGAGGCATGGAAGGCTATTTACCAGTATGTATTTGCACTGGCCCATGGAGCGGGAAATGAAGTGTTCTATTACGGAGACTGGATCAGAAAGCCGGGCACTGCCATATGCAGCTGCAATGACGGGCTGCGCCCGGTAATCTTTAAGCTGGAGACGACACAAGAGGAAGAGTGACATTTTCCACATGATTTCCGTTCGGCTCTTAGAATGCCTCACTCTAATCATGTGGAAAATGGACATAAATTTTATAGGAGAAGCATCCATCGAACAAAGGGGGCTATCCAACGATTGTTTTCTATTCTTCTTTTATTTTGGCGATCTCTTTAGCCATTTTTTTCTTCATAGTGAGATTACTCTGGCGTGCGATCATGATCCGCTGTGCCTGCGGTGACCCGGCACCGTGCATGGATTCTGTACGGTATCCGACGGCTGCGCTTCCAAGAGTCAGATTTTCAATCAGCCTCATGATGCGAAGTCTGTTTTCTGTGGAGACGCCTGACACTCCGTGGAGATACTTTTCAACATAAGCGCCCAGCTTCGGATCTTTCAGATCTTTTTCGGAAGGAGCGGTAACCATCAGACCTCCTGCGATATCTTCTGCAAGACGTGCGATTTCATATGGAAAGCGGGTAACATTCTGTTTACATACATTGGCCAGAAGCAGATCGATCAGATAGTTTCCGGATCTGGTGGCCGCACCTTCGGCAGAACATGCGATGCCGCAGCAGTACAGGGTTTCGTTTAAATGGGTCATTTCGATCAGCTTGTCTTTTACATGGGAGGCACGTCCCGCTCCATTGTATTCTGCTGCAGCTGCAGACGCACCGATCAGGACATCACCAACACCAACTTTACATCCGCCGTAGGACTGTCTGTGGTATCCGGCAAAACGCTCCACCAGAACCCCGGCAAAATCATATTCCCCATTTAAGAAAATACGGTCGTTTGGCACAAAGACATTATCAAACACAACCAGAGCTTCCATTCCTCCGTATTCGGAATTTCCTACATCCATTTGAGAGCCTTCTAATTTTCTTGTATCACAGGACTGTCGTCCGACAATCATAAAAATGCCATCAGAGTCTGTCGGCACTGTAAAAGAAACTGCATAGTCTTTGTCATCTTCGCCCATGGCAATGGTAGGCATGACCAACACTTCATGTGAGTTGATAATGCCGGTTTGATGAGCTTTGGCTCCACGGACGACGATCCCGTCAGGCCGGCGTTCCACGACATGCAGAAAAAGGTCAGGATCAGCCTGAGCATGAGGAGCAAGGGAGCGGTCACCTTTTGGATCTGTCATGGCGCCGTCAGTGGTCAGATCCTTTTCCTGTGCATATTTTAAGAAGTTTTTAAAGTTTTCGTGGTAGCTGGTGCCGTATTTTTCATCCACCTCATATGTAGTACTGTAAACTGCATTAAACGCATCCATACCTACACAGCGCTGGAAACAGGCAGCGGTTTTTTGGCCGCACAGCCTCTGCATCTTCACTTTTTTAATCAAATCCCCGGCACTTTGATGGATATGGGTAAAGCGGTTGATCTTTTCTCCTGTTTCAGAAGATACTGCAGTCATCAGATCCTCATATTCCGGCATCTGTGCCAGGTCATAAGTCGCTTTTACAGAATTCAGGGACGGCCTTAAAATCGGATTATCCACCGGATGTTCAATTTTTTCCCCAAACATATAAACCTGAAGATTCAGTTTACTCATGCTTTCCACGTATTCGTTTCCTGTCATTAAAGCCATACGATCTTACCTTCCTTTCATAAACGGCGGAAGCTTTCTGCTCCCGAAAATAAGTTTGACATAAGAGTATTAAGCAAAACGTGTGCCAAGTTTTTGGGAAAACTGAAAAGCTATCGCTGGGTATATATCTGACGGAGATTATGTCTGTTTTTCTGTAAGCTAACATATTTTTATGTTCAAGAAATGGAACGAAAAACAGTGATTATTTTATTTTTGGAACAATCGTTGGGAGATTGTGCATAAAAGCAGGAGATGCCGGTTGGCATGGTATTTGCTATATATAAATATCAGGAGGTGATTGTGATGTTAAGGGAAATAGAGAAGGTGCTGGAAGAAGATGTGCGTCCATATTTGCTCGAACATGAAGGAAATGTCCGGATATCAGAATATAAAGAAGGTATTTTGAAAGTCCGCCTGACAGGACAGTGCTGCGGATGTCCATCCGCAGCACTGACAACCGAAGAATTGATTGCAGAAGCGGTGAAAAAGAAAATACCTGAGGTAAAGGATGTAGTGCTGGTGAATGAGGTAAGTGATGACCTTATCGAAATGGCAAAAAAACTGATGAGCCATTCGGGAAAGCAGGGGGTGCCATGCGGATAGGGATAAAACACTGTCTGTTCCATATATGAAACAAATGAGCCGCGTAAACTTGGACGAAACTGCCCGGTGTGTTAAAATAAAACCAACGAATGATTCTTTTGAGAGAAGGAGAGAGAATGGACGGGAAGCAGGAAAAACCTCAGATTTTTTCAAATGTACAGGAAGCCAGTGAGCGGCTGGATGCTATCATTGAGAATTCCTTCGATGGCATTTATATCACGGACGGCAGGGCAAACACAATCAAAGTCAACCGGGCATATGAGACGATCACCGGACTTGACAGAGCAGATATGCTCGGGAAAAACATGGAGGAACTGGAGCGCGGGAATGTAATTTCCGTGTCCGGTTCTCTTATGGCTATCAGGGAAAAAAGAGTGGTGACCCTGGAGCAGGAGTTTAAGACAGGAAAAAAGGCGGTCATAACAAGCAGCCCGATCTGCGACAAGGAAGGGCAGATCATCATGGTCGTCACAAATGTAAGGGACCTGACTGAGATTTATCATCTGAGAGAAGAAATGGGAAGGAAAAAACAGGAGGAAGAAAAACTCCGGCAGAAGCTCCTGCACGTCCAGGGGGAACTTTTCGGCAGCCGTATGGTGGCCCAGGATAAAAATACCCTGGATGCCTTGTTCTGGGCAGACAAAGTATCCGGGCTGGATGCAACGGTCATGCTGCTTGGGGAGACCGGAGTCGGAAAGGAAGAGTTCGCGAGATATATTTATCAGAACAGCAGGCGGAAAGACGGAAGTTTTATCAAAGTTAACTGCGGTGCAATTCCTCCCAATCTGTTGGAAAGTGAATTGTTCGGATATGAAAAGGGAGCATTCACGGGCGCCAGTAAAAACGGAAAGCTCGGTCTGTTTGAACTGGCAGATAAAGGAACCATTTTTCTCGATGAGATCGGGGAACTGCCGTTTGATATGCAGGTCAAGTTCCTGCGGGTTCTGCAGGAGCAGGAGGTGGAACGCATCGGAGGGAGCAGGCCGGTAAAGATCGATGTGAGAATTGTTGCGGCCACAAACCGGAATCTGGAAGAAATGGTGAAACAAAAAGCATTCAGGGAAGACCTGTTTTACCGTCTGATGGTATTTCCGATCCACATCCCGCCTTTGAGAGAGAGAAGAAAAGACATAGAGCCGCTTGCCAGGCTCTTTTTGGGACAGCTCAATAAGAAATACGGATTTCGGAAGGAATTTACGTTTGAGGCTTTGGAACTGCTGAAGGAATACCGATGGCCGGGGAATATCAGGGAATTGAAAAATCTGGTTGAGAGGGCTGTGATCATCAGCAATGAGGACCTGATCGGACCGGAGAGTATCCCTGTAGAGACAGGGGAAAGAACACTTAAAGCAAAAAAACGGAAAAAAGAAAAGAGTACATCCATCGACCTGAAATCTGAACTTCACAGAATTGAACTTCAGTATATGGAACAGGCTTATAAAACATTTGGAAATGTGAGGGATGCAGCATTAAGCCTGGGGATGACAGCGCCGACCTTTGTGAGGAAACGGAAACAATATGCCGAAGAAAACAAATACCAGGTTCCCAATAGAAAAGCTGATTGAATGGGGTCTAATCGATATACGGGTAGAAGAGAATCAACGGTCGGTTGTCCGCTGGGGGAAGATCTTTTTATTATCCTAAGAAATTTGTAATATTTTCTGCATAGTTTTATCATACTTTTCTGGTATACTAAATCATATCAGGCAACAGGAAGGGAGAAACTATGAGAAAATTGGTATTCAATAAAAAGTTTTTGGCCGCAGTGGGGATTGTTCTGGCAGTGGGCGGATGCTTTTTTGTAAAGGGAAGGATGAATACAAAAGCTGCGGATGACAGCATTTTTGTTCAGAATATGAGCGTTCAGTACAAACAGTGCGAGGGAACTTCCAAAGAAATTCTGGAAGAAGATATCGACGAACATATCTCAGAGGAGATTATGGCGCTGGAGGAAAAGGGACATACCTACGAGATCGGCGAGGCCTTGTCTGCCAAAGACAGTGAGTTTATCCCGGTGATCAAGCAGATCAACGATGAGACTGCATATGAGGCCATCGGCGGAATCACAGTGAAAAATAAGAACTATGTCGTAAAGGTCAAATCGGCTCAGAAGATTACTGAGGAAGATGTGGAGAACGCACTGGAGGCGGTAAAGGACCAGTTAAACTAAATACAACATCAAAGATTTATACGAAGCACAGAGGAATTCCTTTTTAGCCGGGCGGCAGGAAGTTTTTCTCTGTGCTTTGTTTTATTGCCCGTATTCAGGCTCATATGTTATGATAAAATAAAATCAGCAGGAGGAGATTTATATGATTTTAATTAAAAACGGAAGAGTCATGGACCCGGAAACCGGATTTGATAAAGTGACTGATCTTGTTCTTTCCGGTGGAAAGATTAAAAGTATAGGAGATACAGAAACAGCAGATTTTGAGCAGATCATAGATGCAGAAGGTATGGTTGTGGCTCCTGGTCTGATCGATGTCCATGTGCATTTCAGAGACCCTGGATTTACACACAAAGAAGATATGCAGACCGGGAGCCGGGCGGCCCTTCACGGAGGTGTCACCACGGTGGTTTGTATGGCAAATACAAAGCCTGTGGTGGACAGCACGGAGATTCTGGATGATATTCTGAAACGGGCACAGAAACTGCCGGTCCGGCTTGTCCAGACTGCGGCGGTATCCAAAGGATTTAAAGGGAAAGAACTCGTTAACATGGAGGTGCTGAAAGCCCATGGGGCATTGGGATTTACAGATGACGGTCTTCCGCTCATGGACGAAGAGATCGTCCGCAGGGCTATGGAGACTGCGGCAAAACTTGATGTTCCGGTCAGTCTTCACGAGGAAGATCCGAAATATATTAAGCGCCCGGGAGTCAATGCCGGAAAGGTTGCCGAACAGCTTGAGTACGGCGGGGCTTCTGACGAAGCGGAGGCGGTGATGGTAGAGAGAGACTGCCGGCTGGCGCTGGAAACCGGGGCATCTGTGGATATCCAGCATATCAGTTCTGCCAAAGCCGTTGATCTTGTAAAGGATGCCAAAGCGAAAGGTGCTCATGTGACAGCGGAAGCTGCACCCCATCATTTTACGCTGACAGAAGAGGATGTTCTCACTTACGGCTCCCTGGCCAAGATGAATCCGCCGCTCAGGACAAAAAAAGACAGAGAGAGGATTATCGAGGGACTGAAGGAAGGCACCATAGAGATCATCGCCACAGACCATGCGCCTCACTCTGAAGAAGAAAAGGCAGCAGGCCTTGAAAAGGCACCGAGCGGTATTACCGGACTGGAAACTTCTCTGGGACTTGGTATTACAAAACTGGTAAGGGAAGGACATTTAACTTTGATGGAACTCCTGGAAAAAATGACGGTCAATCCCGCAAAACTTTATCACCTGGAACAGGGAAGAATACAGGAGGGAAAACCGGCAGATTTGGTTCTGTTTAAAGAGGACGAGGAGTATATTGTAGAGAAGTTTTATTCCAAGGCCTCAAACTCACCGTTCAAAGGCTGGAAACTTTTCGGCAAGATTTATTACACAATCTGTAAAGGGAATGTTTACGATCTGTCACAAGATTAAAAACTTCATGTTAATGTCATAGTTCTGAGATATCTGCATGATATAATGATACTATAAACAAATTTCTGACTGATCATATAAAGCCGCTTTGACAGGGCAGATACGAAGGAGGGGTGTCTTATGAAAAGATACGGTATCTGTTTTACAAGTATCATTGTAGCTGTTGTTCTGTGTGCAGAACTCATCGGATTTCCGGTATCTGTTTCTGCCAATGAGCCTGAGAGTGCGGGAAATATCTCAGCGGACGTAAAAATAAAAAGAAGTGCTAAAGCGTCCGGAATGAATGAAGAAAATATGGAAGCGGGCCGGTTCGCCAGTATGGATGAGGCTTCCATGTATATGATGTACGGAGACGGCATGTATACTTTTACCCAGTCCTATTTAAGAGACCACAGTGACAGACTGGTCGAACTCAGGGTGAAGGAAGCGGGAAGTCTGATCCTTGTATCTTTTCAGGAAGAAGACAACGCACAGATGCCGTCTCTCCTGGATGGTCAGAAGCAGCCTGTGGGACAGCGGATACCGGATGGGGCCGTGAAACTTAAAGCAGAACCGGGAACCTATTATGTGAGGCTGCCGAAAGACTTTACCACGGTTTTTATCGCACCGTTTGTCATCAAAGATAACCCGCGTAAGCTATCCAATGAGGTTTCCTACATTCAGAGCGGACAGGGAAAATACACGTATCACTCCTTTACCATGGCAAAACGGGGGACAGCGGATATCACAGCATCTCCGATCGTGAAACAGAAAACTCCGGTTGTATTTTACGTCCAGAGAAGAGAAGACGGACGCTGGAAGAATATAGGACGGCAGCAGAAGTCTTATTTTACCAGTGATACAGGAACAGTTGTCTATGGACTGAAGAGGGGAACCTACCGGATTGCAGCAAAGGCAGACATAAAACAGGGATATTCACTCTGTGTGATCAAGACATTTATCCCGGCAAAGTATAAGACGAAGAAAACAAAAGCAAAGACGTTAAAAAGATTTCGGGAACAGTATGATTTGTATACAGTAACAGAAAGAGCGTCCAGATGGTACCGAATTTCAGTTCCGAAGAAACGGAAAAAGATATCAATGGAAGCAGAAACTTATATGAACTCTGGAAAGATCAGGTTTACTGTCTATAAAAAGGGCAGAAAAAAGCCTGTAAAATCTCTGACTTTGTCAGGAGAAAAGGTCAAGCGGTTCAGTTTTAAGGGCAGCAAAGGCACTTATTATATAAAGGTCGCAAAATCAGGAAGACAGACAAATGGGTCTTATTGGCTGTATCAGTATTGATCTGAGAATAAGAAGGAAAAAAAAGAATCTATGAGCTGATCCATAGGTTCTTTTTTGTTTTTTTTCATAAAAGTAAAATACCGATATGTTTTCTGTGAAGTTTTACTCAGATTTAACATAACCTGTCTTTTGAATTTTACATTGGACAAGTAAGATATGACTTGTAGCGATGAAAAGCCAAAAGGAGATTATTATGAGAAAGATGAGGAAAAGAATTTTAAGTGTTCTTCTGACAGCAGTGGCAGCGACAACTTTACTGGCAGGCTGCGGAGGCAAAGACGAAGGTAAAAAAGCAGCAGGTGAAGATATCACCGTTGTATCCAGAGAAGACGGATCCGGCACAAGAGGAGCGTTTATTGAGTTATTTGGGATCGAAGAAAAAGACAGTGACGGAAATAAGATAGATAACACGACAACGGAGGCAATGATCACCAACTCTACTTCCGTTATGATGACGACAATCGCCGAGAATGAGGCAGCAATCGGATACATATCTTTAGGGTCCTTAAATGATACAGTAAAAGCCCTGAAGATTGACGGAGCAGAGCCGAGTACCGAAAATGTAAAAAACAAGACTTATAAGATCGTGCGTCCGTTCAACATTGTGACAAATGAGAAGAAGCTGAGTAACCAGGCTAAAGATTTTATGAAATTCATAATGAGCAAAGAAGGCCAGGAAGTGGTCGCAGACAATGGATATATTACGGTCGATGACAAGGCTTCCGCATACAAAGCAGCCGGGGCAAAAGGCAAGATTGTTGTGGCAGGATCATCATCTGTTACCCCTGTCATGGAAAAGTTAAAAGAGGCCTATACGGCACTGAACAAAGATGTAAAGATCGAAGTTCAGCAGAGTGATTCTACAACAGGAGTGACTTCCACAGTGGACGGAGTCTGCGACATCGGGATGGCATCCAGAGAACTTGCAGACAGCGAGGTGAAAAAAGGCGTGAAGCCTACAGTCATCGCACAGGATGGAATCGCAGTGATCGTAAACAAGAAAAACGAGGTATCTGAACTTAAAAGTGACCAGATAAAAGGTATTTTTACAGGTGAAGTGATTTCCTGGGGCGACGTGAAATAAAGCTATATAGTGCAAATAGAGAGATAGTGGGGAAATAAAGATGAAACAGTACAAAGAAAAGATCATGAAAGGCGTATTCCTGACCGCAGCCTGTACTTCCATACTGGCAGTCATACTGATATGTGCATTCCTGTTCATGAACGGCTTACCCGCTATTGGGGAGATCGGACCGGTAAAATTTCTGGCCGGAGAGCGATGGATGCCAAAGAATGGATTCTTTGGCATCTTCCCAATGATCATGGGAAGCCTTTATATCACAGCAGGAGCCATCATCGTGGGTGTCCCTGTCGGAATCTTTACGGCGGTCTTCATGGCAAAGTTCTGCAGCGGGAAGCTTTATAAAATACTGAAGCCGGCAGTGGATCTTTTGGCAGGAATTCCATCTGTGGTTTATGGCTTCTTCGGCATGGTCGTTTTGGTGCCGATGGTCAGAAATATTTTTGGCGGCAACGGAAACAGTATTCTTACGGCGTCACTGCTTTTAGGGATCATGATTCTGCCGACGATTATCGGTGTTTCTGAGAGTGCCATCCGTGCAGTGCCGGACAGCTATTACGAAGGTTCACTGGCCCTGGGGGCGAGCCACGAGAGAAGTGTGTTTTTTACAGTACTGCCTGCGGCGAAATCCGGTATTTTGGCAGGTGTGGTGTTAGGGATCGGAAGAGCCATAGGAGAGACTATGGCGGTTGTCATGGTCGCGGGAAACCAGGCCAGGATGCCGATGGAACTTGCTAAGGGAGTCAGGACACTGACGGCGAATATCGTATTGGAAATGGGATATGCCACGGATCTGCACAGAGAAGCGCTGATCGCCACGGCTGTGGTGCTGTTTGTCTTTATCCTGCTGATTAACCTTTCTTTTTCTGCATTAAAACATAAGGAGGAATTCTGATGGAGGCGATGACAGCAAAGCCATTAAACGGTATAAAACAGGTGAATAAGGTCACAAGGAAACAGAGATTTTCTTCTTACAAAAGAACTCCGCTCTCTCTGCTTCTGTATCTGCTGGTGCTGATATCCACGGTCTTTACGGCGGGAATTTTGATCTATCTGATCGGATATATTTTGGTGCATGGGGTTCCGTATCTTACAAAAGAT